>JAEYFY010000455.1 GCA_023454395.1 Pseudomonadota bacterium | reverse complement strand
AGTTTTATATGACTCGATATGAACAGCTTGCAGCGCAAATACGCCAACAAATTGAAGATAATATCTGGCAATCTGGCGACCGTTTACCTTCATTGCGGGATACGGTGAAACAATCAGGTTTAAGTTTGATGACTGTTTTACAATCGTATCAGTTATTAGAAAGCCAAGGATGGATAACAGCGCGACCACAATCAGGTTATTACGTTGCACATCGCAATAACCGTTTCGGTCAGGTGACAGCCAGCAAAGGGCTACACATGAGTGAAAATGTTGAAATAAGCACCTCGATTTTCAACGTACTTCAAGCGTGTAAAGATCCTGAAATTATTCCTTTTGGTTCCGCTTTCCCCGATCCCAGTTTATTTATTCAGCCTAAATTAAGTAGCGCGTTGGCTTCTGCTGCCAGACATTTAGCGCCCCAAAGTTCAGTGATCAATCTACCTCCAGGAAATGAAAAGTTACGCCGTAACATTGCACAACGCTATGCATTACAAGGAATTCATGTCTCTCCAGATGAAATTGTGATTACGGCTGGTGCAATGGAATCACTCAGTTTTAGTTTGCAAGCTGTTACTGAACCAGGTGACTGGGTCGTGATTGAATCACCTGCATTTTATGGTGCATTACAAGCAATTGAGCGTTTACGATTAAAAGCGATTGCCATTAGAACAGATCCAGTAACAGGAATTTGTTTAGATGAACTCGAAAAAGTGGTTGAACAATACGATATTAAAGCTTGTTGGTTGATGAGCCATTGTCAAAATCCATTAGGTGGAACAATGCCTGATGAAAATAAAGTAAGACTGGTGGATATATTAGCGAAGAAACAGATAACGCTAATTGAAGATGATGTCTATGGCGAACTCTATAACAGCCAGAAAGCACCTATGCCAGTAAAAGGTTTTGATAAAACAAATAGCGTTTTACATTGCGCTTCTTTTTCTAAATGTCTTGCACCGGGATTTCGTGTGGGTTGGGTGGCAGCAGGAAAACACGCAACAAAAATACAGCAGTTGCAAATGATGAGTACAGTATCTGCAAGTATGCCAACACAACAAGCTATTGCCGATTATTTGTCACAAGGTGGCTATGATACGCATCTTCGTCGATTAAGATTATTATTAGAACAAAGGCGTTATCGTATGTTACAAGCGATACAAACGCATTTACCAGAAGATGTAAAAGTGAATATTCCATCAGGAGGATATTTTCTCTGGTTAGAGTTTGAATCAACATTTGATGCGAATAAACTCTATCATTTTGCATTAGAAAGAAGTGTGAGTATTGCACCGGGTTCAATGTTTTCCACCAGCTCTCAATTTAATCATGCATTTCGTTTAAACGCTTCTTTTCAATGGAATAGTCGTACTGAAAAAGGAATGGAAATTATTGGAGAAGGGTGCAGAAAATTACGACGTAAATAGCTGACGCCAGCGCACATTTTTAAAAGTTAGCTATTGATTTATTGACGGTAATCTCCAATGATTGATCCTTAACCTCATTATCAGACTGATAGCCAGATATTGAAGGAGGATACAATGAAGCTACGTTGTTTTGATCAACAAGAGTTACCGTTTATATCATGGAATAATCAAAAAGGCACAACGCAAGAAATTGTGTGTTGGCCGGTTAATAATGATTTTTCATGGCGAGCGTGTTTAACCTCTATCGAAGAGAATAGCTCATTAGGACAGTTTCCTGACATTGAACGGCAAATGGTGCTATTAGAAGGTAATGGCATCAATTTAAATAGCCCCGGTTTTCTTAATTATTCCGTTACCGACTCTTATCAGCCTTTTGATTTTTCAGGTGATATTCATGTTAAATCTGAACTAATTAAAGGTAGCGTAAAGTGCCTAAATATTATGGTGCGTCGGACATGTTGGAAAGCAGAGACGACCTTAGTAACACAACCGCTTATTTTACCTAGTTCTCATGCAGGATTAATTTATGTCACTCAGGGTGAATGGGCTTTAATTGGTGCGACTTGCCAAAGTTTATCAAAAGGACAGGGGGCTTGGTGGTTACCTGATATTCGAGAAGGTGAAATAAGACCGTTAACCGCGAATTGTCAATTATTATGGGCAGATATTCGACCACTTAAATAGAGGGCATTCTTGTGGTCAAATTCTGATTAGAATAATAAATAGTGCTTAGGATTATGGCTAATTTAAAGCCAGATTAATTGCCGCTAATGTGAGTAATCCACCCGCAATGCCATCGTTGTAGCGGCGACGTTTTTCACTTAAACCGCCTTTTAAGCCAATATAGGCAAAAAATGTGCCGAGCAAACCATAAATAATTAAGCAAGTCGTGATAAATATCCCAGATAACAGCAATGATTGTGTTGCGATATCATTATGATTATCAATAAAGTTTGGTAAAATAGCGAGATAAACTAATAGCCCTTTAGGATTAAGAAAACTGGTTAAAAAACCTTTACGAAATAAGTGTGAGGTTTTTGAGGCATCGAGGGCTAATTGACCTTTTTTGCAGGCAGATATCAACATTTTGACTGCAAGATAACTGATATAGAACACGCCAACCCATTTAAGTAAATAAAATAAAATGGGTGATGCGGATACTAAGGCAGCAAGCCCTAACGCGCTTAGTAATGCATGGGTTAAATAGCCTGATATAACGCCAGCGTTAGCAATCCATGCAGATTTCATACCGCCTGATAACCCTTGGGATGAGATAAAAAGAATATCTGGTCCCGGTGTGCAGATAAGTGGTAGAACCGTTAATGCGAATAATAATAAAGTGTTAAATTCCATCTTTTCACCTGATAGAGATAGTTTAAGAGAAATATCGTTTTTACTGTGAAATTTAGCGGAAAGATTATATGATGTTTTCGAAAAAATCGGGTTGTTTTGTTGCTAACAAAAATAATTAATTGGCAATAAAATTCCACAAATAGAATTAAGGTTAATCTTTGATGTCAATAAAATTAGATAAGATAGATAAACATATTTTGCAGGTGCTTCAACGTGATGGCAAAATCCAAAACATTGAGCTGGCAAAAGAGGTTGGACTCTCACCTTCTCCTTGTCTTCGCCGCGTGCGTTTACTCGAAGAGTCTGGTGTGATCACCCGTTATGTTGCTGTATTAGATGGCAGTAAGGTTGATGCAGGGTTATCTTTATTTGCAAGAATTTGGTTTAGAGCGCAAGATGCTGAAACTATTGAAGAATTTGTAAAGGCTATCAAGGTATTACCTGAAGTGGTTGAGTGTCATTTAATGGCAGGCGAATGCGATGCGTTAATTCGAATTGTGACGAAAGATTTAGCAACGTATCGTCGCTTTCATGCCGATTATTTAACGCAAATTCCAAGTATCCAAAGTATAAAAACAGAAGTACCCATGGAAACGGTAAAAGTGAGTTTTGCTTTACCCCTTTAATATGATAACAACTCTCTTATTTGAGATAACTTAATACATATTACATAGCCCAGTTAGATTAAAAAATATAATAAGAATTAAAGCAAAAAAGCTGAGACAAATAAGATTGTACTCAGCTTTTTTATTGTTATTTATATTTGTAATAGCGTGTTATTACTATTTTTTGGGTGATGTGATAAATGGTTTTGTTACAATTTCAGTAGCTTTAACAATAATATCTTTCCGGTATTTTGCATCTTGCTCTTGTTGTGTAAAGTAAACCACTAAAATTAATGGAGCATGGTTTTTCGGCCAAATAACGGCAATATCGTTAGTTGTACCATAATCACCACTGCCAGTTTTATCCCCAACAACCCAGTGTTTTGGTAAACCCGCTTTAATACTGTGATCACCCGTTGTATTGCCTTTTAACCAAGTAACAAGTTGTTGACGTTGAGATTGACCTAGTGCATCACCCAATGTTAATGCTTGAAGGCTTTTCGCCATGGCAATTGGAGAGGTGGTATCACGAGGATCACCATGAATTGCTGTATTTAATTCAGGCTCTTTACGATCTAGACGATAAGTTACATCATTAATTGAACGTGCAAATTGAGTGACTTTCGACGGTCCGCCTAAATAATCTAAGATTTTATTCATTGCTGTATTGTCGCTATATTGCAACGTAGCCGCGCTTAATTGCGCCAAAGACATTCCCGTTACTAAATGTTTTTCTGTAATAGGGCTGTAAGCAACTAAGTCGGATTTTTTAATCGTAATATTCTTATCTAATAATCCCGCTTGTCTTTCACTCTCTTTTAAAACAGCCGCAACAGCCATAACCTTACTTGTACTTGCCATCGCAAAGCGTTCTTCACCACGGTATGTTATTTGTGAATTATCTTCCGTGTTGATTAAAGCAACACCTAAACGACCTTGACTATATTTTTCAAGCGTACTTAATTGCTGTTCAATTGTATTATTGGTGTTAGCCCATAATATTGGAGATGCCAATAGAGATATTAATGAAACTGCAATCGCGGTTGTTTGGCGAAATGTGGTTTTAAACATAGTCATTGTTGCTCATATTAAGTTAATAAAGAAAAAATCAATATAAATAGACAGTTATTGAGTAGAGATAGCGCTGTTTATTTATGAGCTGCAATATCCTATTTAATTGATTTATTGACAATCGATAATAAATCACCTTAGCCTATAGAAAATCTAATGGCTAAGAATATTATGCGAACCCATCTTCCCCTAAATGCATTGCGTGCATTTGAAGCTTCAGCAAGACACCTTAATTTTACCAAAGCAGCATTAGAGCTGTATGTCACCCAAGGTGCTGTTAGCCAACAAGTAAGAATGTTAGAAGGGCGACTTGGCGTGAGTCTTTTTAAGCGCTTACCTCGTGGCTTAGAAATGACGGATGATGCCCAGATTTTATTTGCTGTATTAACAACGGCTTTTAGTGATATTGAGCGTGTATTTAAGCAATTTGAACGGGGTGAATATCGCGATGTTGTTTCAATTGCGGCTGTAGGCACATTTGCTGTGGGATGGCTATTACCTAGATTGGCTGAATTTAGGCAACAATATCCAAGAATAGAAGTAAATTTAAGAACCAATAATAATGTGGTTAATTTGGCTACTGAAGGATTAGATTTTGCTATTCGGTTTGGTGAAGGTTTATGGCCATTGACACATAATAAAGCGTTATTTTCTGCGCCATTAACGGTGTTATGTTCATCAAATACAGCAAAACGTTTACAACATCCAACTGATTTAATAAATGAAAATTTATATCGTTCTTATCGAGAAGATGAGTGGTTACAATGGTTTGAAAAAGCAGAGATGCCGCCGATAAAAATCACGGGATCTATTTTTGACTCTTCGCGTTTAATGATTGAAAGCGCCATTTATGAAGGGGGCGTTGCATTAGCACCTGCAAAAATGTTTTCAAGAGAAATTAAAAATGGCCAGTTGGTGCAACCCTTTAAAATAGAAGTCGAATTGGGGAAATATTGGCTAACATATTTAAAATCAAAGCCAATGACAGCCTCAATGGAAATATTTCAACAATGGCTAATGAATGAAGCATTAAAAGAAAGCCGTGAATAATATTAAAATAAAAAAGCACTGATTAATTTCAGTGCTATTTGTTATTTTTACTTGCAGTCTGTTTTTCAATTACAAAGAAAAGTGCTCTTTTACTATTTCTCTGCCTATTTCAATAGATGCGGTTGCAGCAGGTGATGGAGCATTACAAACATGCAGTGAGCGTTTGCCTTTTACAAAATGGAAATCATCGACTAGTTTTCCTTCACGAGTTAATGCTTGAGCACGAACACCAGCAGGCCCCGGATGAATATCTGCTTCACGTAAATCAGGAATGAGTTTCTGTGCATTTGCAGTAAATAATTTACGTGAATATGAGCGGCGAAGCTCTGCCATTCCTTCACCTAAATAATTTCCAGCAATTTTCCAAAATCCTTTATAAGTCAGGACTTCAGCAAGATCTTTTAAGTTAATATCGCTTTTTTTATAGCCTTCACGCTTAAATGCTAATACTGCATTAGGCCCAACATCACGATGCCCGTTATACATACGCGTAAAGTGTACACCTAAGAAGGGAAAATCAGGATTAGGAACAGGGTAGATAAGATGGTTTACTAAGTAGTTTTTATTAGTATTAAGCATAAAATATTCACCGCGGAATGGGACTATTTTCATTCCTGTGTCATAACCTGCCATTTTAGCAATACGATCGCTAAATAAGCCGGCGCAATTAATTAACCATTTGCCTGTAAATTGATTATTGGATGTGGTGACAGTAACAGTATCATCGGTTTCATTAATTGCTGTAACCGCTTGTCCAAACGCAAACTCACCGCCTCGAGATTGAATTATTTCAACGTGTTTTGCCGCAATTTCAGGGTAATTCACAATACCTGCATCGGGAACTAATAGAGCCGCAATGCCATTGACATAAGGCTCTCTGACTTTAAGCTCTGCCTCAGTCATTTTGATAACTTCAAGCCCATTTTCAATGCCACGCTGATAGATATTTTCTAAAGCTTTTAACTCTTTTTCATTGGTAGCGACAATAACTTTGCCACAACGGTCATAATAGAGATTATGTTGTTGGCAAAATGCATATGTCGTCATGTTGCCTTGTTTTGCTAGCCTTGCTTTAAGGCTTCCTGGTGTGTAGTAAATACCTGAATGAACAACATTACTGTTATGTCCACTTTGGTGAACCGCAGGGCCTGATTCTTTATCAATCACAAGTAATTTCAATTCAGGCTGACTCTCTTGTAGCGCACTTGCAACCCCTAATCCGACTAATCCCGCACCAATAATAATCACGTCATAAGTCATAATATTATCCATTTTATAAATTTTAAATTAACAGGGTTCTTGTTGTAATCGCTTTAATTTGCCACGCACATTGGTTAAATGAAGACGCATTCTATTGCTTGTTTCATCGTGATCTTGTTGACGTATTGATTCAACAATTGCCTCATGTTCTGCAATCACTCGCTCAATTTCAGTATCTCGCCCTTTGTTTTTACTTAACGAATACATTAATACACCAAGATAGAGTTCGTGTAAGTTATCTAAGATCCGGACAAAAAAAGGATTATGAGAGGCAACCATAATAGAACGATGAAATTGATAGTCCTCTTTATGACCAATGCCTTTGTTTTGTCTTGTTGCTAAAACAAAGGCATCGTGGGCAATTTCGATAGCGCGTAATTCTTCTGGTGTTCGACGTAAAGCGGCAATAGCTGCCGCTTCATGTTCAATGACCTCACGCATTTCAAGCAGTGAATCTATCTCTTCAGGACAAGCAATTTCCATAACTAAGGGTTCATATTTACTGAGTATAGAATGGTCAATTACACGGCGACCACCTCCTTGGCGAGAGGTTACTATGCCACTGGCTTCCAAGACGCCTAATGCTTCTCTGATGGGGACTCGACTGACGCCAAAGGCGTCAGCAAGTACATTTTCAGAGGGTAACTTTTCACCAATAGGATAAGTTCCGTTGCTAATATTTTGCTTTATCTGCTCAAGAATTTGATGCGACGCTTTTTGGCGTGAGATCTTTTGTATCATCTAATTTTCTCCAGATGCATGCCCCATATTAACTAACTGTTTTTTAGACCGTAATAAATGGAATGCACCGGTTAATAGGATCAGGGCGACACCTAAAAGGTCAGTATATAAGCCCGGTTTAATCATTAGAATTGCCGCTGCTGCAAATGCAATGCGCTCAAACCACGTTGTTTTAATCATCCAGAAGTTTGCCGTTGCGATACTGAGTGCATAAATTCCGATTAATGCACTAATAATCATTAATCCAATAGAAAGTACACCTAAATTATCACCTTGCATCAGTAAAGCAGGGTTATAGACTAAAATAAACGGAATAATAAAACCGGGAAGTGCTAAACGAACCGCATCCCATGATGTTTGCATTGGATCAGCTCTTGCAATACTGGCTGCGGTGTAACTGGCTAATGCGACTGGTGGTGTAATATTGGATAAAGCACCAAACCAGAAAACAAAGAAGTGAGCCGCTAAAGGCATAACACCCGCTTTAATTAAGATAGGTGACACTGTAACGGCTACAACAATATATAACGCCGTTGAAGGTAAACCCATGCTTAATACAATGCACACTAACATAACGACTAATAAGATCATCCATAATGTGTTATCTGTCATTGAGACGATATTAAATGCCAATGTTGCACCGATACCCGTCATTGTAACAACACAGATAATGACACCGATTGCAGCACAAGCGACAGTCACCTGAACAGAGCCTCTAGCCGCTTCAGCTAAAGCGTCAGCAACTTTAGTTAATGTCATACGGACTGATTTATCAGGCGTTATCCAACTTGCCACAATAATGGTCAAAATACCTAAAAAGCCAGCATAAATAGGTGTTTTACCCACGAGTAAGGTACCAATAACAATCACTAAAGGCAGTAATAATAAACCACGCGCTTTTAATACCGCTTTAACTTGTGGAATATTCTCTTTACTTAAACCTTTTAATCCTTGTTTTTTGGCTTCGATATCAATCGCCATAATTAAAGCTGCGTAATATAACAACGCTGGAATAATCGCCGCAATAACGATAGTGGTATAAGAAATACCTAAAAAGCCAGCCATAATAAATGCAGCGGCGCCCATAATAGGTGGCATTATCATACCGCCTGTTGATGCTGTTGCTTCTACGGCACCAGCAAAGCGAGGCGTTAATCCAATGCTTTTCATCAAAGGAATGGTAAAAGTCCCTGTTGTTGCTACGTTGGCAACAGCACTTCCACTTAATGAACCTGTTAATGCAGATGAAATAACAGCAACTTGAGCAGGACCACCACGGCGACGACCGGCAAGAGCCAGTGCTAAGTCATTAAACAGCGCTGTTGCACCACTCACACTTAAGAACGAGCCAAAAAGAATAAAGACAACAATCGCTGTCGAGGCTGTTGAAAGGGTGATCCCAAAAATACCTTCACTGGTCATAAATAAACGATATAACAATCTTTCTACAGAGAATCCTGCATGACCGAAAATACCCATAAAATATTGACCAAATAAAGCATAGATAATGGCAAACGTTGCAAGCCCTGGAATGAAATACCCAGTGGTTCTTCTTGCAGCTTCAAACAGTACAATAATTCCTAATATAGCCATAACATAATCAGTCGTATTTGGAATGCTTTTTCTCACAACGTGAAGATCAACATAATTAAAGAAAAAATATCCATAACTGATTAATGTTAAAGCAATAAAAAGATAATCCCATCCATTAAATTTAGGCGTTGAAAAACGCTTAGAGAATGGAAACAAAATAAAGCCTAAAATTAAAATACCACTAAGAAAAATAGTATTACGGTAAAACTCTTGAGTATTTGATAATGCGTTAGAATAAATAGCGTAAAGCGAAATTAATATTGCAAGAGTCGTGGTAATTTTCAGGTAAATACCTGCAAGTTGGCGATTGCCGGAGCTTGCTTCTTTATCTAATGCAGGCGGCTCTACCGGAGTTAGGTGGTCATTGTTAGTCATAACTCACTCCTGTTATTTATTATTAGTCTGCGTTTGAGCTTCTGGTGGAATAAGATAATCAGGGATCTCTAATCCGATTTCTTTGTAGTAGCGGTAAGCCCCTAAATGCAATGGTACAGAAACACCTTTTAATGCATTTTCTGTGGTGATGTACTTGGCTGCGCTATGAACTTGGTGAACCTCAGGAAGGTTTTCAAACATGGTTTTTGTCAACTCATAAACCAGATCATCATCAATACTGGTTGTGGTCATTAAGATATTAGGTTGAGCAATCGTATTGACCATTTCAGTTTGACGGGGGTAGGTGTTGGCGGGAATTTCAAAGCGAAACCATGAATTCGCCACATGGTTGATATCATCGAGTTGCTTATCTGTCACTTCGAGTAGTTTTGCACTGACACCACTGGCATACATATCGGTGACGGCTGAGGCGGGAACACCCGCAGGTAATGCGCCACCATCAAGGCGACCATCCCGCATGGCAGAAACGGTATCACCGTATCCAAGATATTCGGGTGTGATATCTTTTTTAGTTAAATTCACGCCTTGAAGAATAATAATCGTGGATTGTTCAGTACCGCTAGCTTGAGGACCGACAGAAAAGCTAGTCGCGCGAATATCCTCTAATGTGCCAGTTTTTACTTTGTTATCCATTAAAACAAAGTGTTCAACATTAGGCCATAACATAGAAATTGAACGCAGATCTTTTTCTGGTTTGCCTTCAAAATTACGAACGCCTTCATAAGCTTCTACGGCTAAAAGGCTTTGTAAAATTGAAAGTTGGGCTTCATTTTTCTGCATTAGATAGATATTTTCTATCGATCCTGCTGAAGATTGTCCTGTTACTTGAACGCCTCTGTCCTTAAGATGCGTACTCCATACGTTTGCTAAACCCACTCCCATCGGATAATACGTTCCTCCTGTTGAGGCGGTTGCTACAGAGAGAAATTGTTTATTCGCATTCTCTTTTTTGCCGATTACTGCTAATGAGACAACAG
>JAEYFY010000452.1 GCA_023454395.1 Pseudomonadota bacterium | reverse complement strand
CCTGCCAGTATCTGCCACTGAGAACTTTTCCAATTTCCCGGCAAGCGGAGTAATGAGGCCAAATTAGCCATGACGATTATCTTCTCCAGCAAAGTCCAGTGCGGGAGGCACTGGCAAGTTCATAGGTTGTTTAGGTTTTAAACCACCTTCGGTTTTCCATCGTTTCAGTTGATAAACCCATGCAAGCACCTCGGCAACCGCAGCATAAAGGGTTGAAGGAATTGCATGACCTATCTCACTGTGACGATATAACGCCCTAGCAAGCGGTGGCGCTTCTAGAAGCGGAATTCGATTTTCTGCACCAATCTCTTTAATTTTTAACGCAATCGCCCCTGCACCTTTTGCTAACACTTTAGGCGCGGTCATTTTGTCGTTATATTGCAGTGCAACAGCATAGTGTGTTGGGTTCGTAACAATAACGTCTGCTTTTGGTACATCCGCCATCATTCGGCGGCGAGACATTGCATGTTGTTGCTGACGGATACGCGCTTTAAGTTGCGGATCACCCTCTTGCTGTTTAAATTCATCTTTAATTTCTTGGCGCGTCATACGTAGCTTTTTTAAATGGCTACGAATTTGGAAAATAATGTCGAATGCCACCATTGGTATCAGCATAAAAACAGTAATGTAAACGGCAAAAATCAGCAGTTGCATCGCATTGGCTAGCGCACTAAGCGGTGCAAGCGTGATCAGATGGAGAATATCGTTCCAGTTGTGCCATAAAAAAATGGTTGCGGCGATCCCTACAAACGTTGATTTCAGTATCGCTTTAAATAACTCTGCTAACGCATTCATAGAAAAAATACGTTTTAATCCAGAAATAGGATTCCATTTTTTGGGATCGAACTTAATGGATTTACTACTAAAGTTAATCCCGCCTAATAAGGCTGAGGCACCAATTGCCACGATCACTAACCCCAAAAACACGGGGGATAGCGCAAAAACAGCTTGTTTAATCAAGCTACCAAATCGAGGGATCAACAAATTCTCATTACCAATAAGGTGATGATTAAACGTAAACCCTTCTGTTAACATGGCATGTAGCCCACGAGTGATAAATCCACCACTCATCCACAGCAAACTTACGCCACCCAAGATCATTAATACGGACGATAGCTCTTTAGAACGGACAATTTGTCCATCCTTTTTGGCTTTTTCCCGTTTATGGGGTGTGGGTTCCTCTGTTTTTTCGAGATCGCTATCTTCAGCCACAGTCTGTCCGATTTAGATATTGAGATTAAAAGCATGAATGAAATGACTCTAAGCATGACAAATTCAGAGGAAATTGATGGGCTGAACAATCGCAAATTTACGGGGCTTTTTGGGCTATGACGGTATGCACTGAAAAAACAACCCAATGATAAAAATGGATATATAAGCAATATTGGCGCTAATTATAAGGAAATCAGCAAAATTCACAGTAAAATTGAGCAATTTTACTTTTGATGTTTATTTCAACAACTTCAAAAGCCGCTTAAAAAAAGCGGCTTACATTTTCTTCAATAGCGTGGGCTATTAAAGCATTATTACGTGATTTTTTATCCATAAAATACACCATCCTAAAAGAGCTGAGCATAGAGCGAATGCGTCCTGCATATCTCAACGTCCTTATCGCCCTAAAACTCATTAGAAGGTTAGAAACCTAAACTTTCCAGTAAATCATCAACTTGATCTTGATTTTTGATCACGCCAGCGTTGTTTTTATTAACCTGTGGACCATTTAGTAAAGAATCAGTCTCTTTCTTCACATTAGACTTTTCAAGTTGCTCTGGTGGCAGGTTTTCCATTAATACCATCACGAGTTGTTTTTCAATTTCTTGAACAACACTCATCATGCGTTTAATAACCTGGCCGGTCAGATCTTGGAAATCCTGTGCCATCATAATTTCCAATAACTGACTGTTAGTAAAAGCCGCACTCTCAGGGATATCCCGCAAATAATTGCGGGTATCGGTTACAAGAGAGCGTACATCTTTCAGCTCTTCTGGCTGTTCAAACCATTGGTCCCAACGTTCAGTAAGCTTAGTCGCATCGGCACTTAACGCATCCTGTTTAGGCTGCGCAGCTTCGACACAGTTCAATGTACGCTCAGCTGCCTGAGCGGTCATTTGAGCAACATAGTCCAGACGTTCCCTAGCGTCAGGGATGGCTTCTGCTGCTTCGGCTATTGCTTTATCCAATCCTAATTCTCGCAAACTGTCGCGTAACATCCGCGTCAATTGTCCGATCCGGCTGATAATATCAGATGTCATTTCAATATTATCTTTCGGCATAATTGGATTCCCACTCATTGCGACTCCTTAGATGCCCAGTTTTTCAAAAATTTTATTTAGTTTTTCTTCAAGAATTGCTGCTGTAAAAGGTTTAACTACATATCCACTTGCACCGGCTTGCGCTGCTGCAATGATATTTTCTTTTTTAGCTTCAGCGGTTACCATGAGTACTGGTGTTGCTGCAAGTCCCGCGTCACTACGAATATTTTTAAGAAGCTCTAGACCATCCATGTTTGGCATGTTCCAGTCTGTGATCACAAAATCGATTGCCGAATTGCGTAATTTAGCTAACGCGTCAGCACCATCTTCTGCTTCTTCTACATTCGTAAATCCTAATTCCTTTAGCAAATTACGAACTATGCGGCGCATTGTTGAAAAATCATCAACCACTAAAAATTTCAGATCCTTACTTGCCATTGAAAACTCCTTCAAAATATATCGGCAAATTACTGTGTTGCTTTTTAAACTGAACTTAATCAGATACGCAATGATTGCGTGCTACTGATTTTCATCAGCACAGCTTTACTCATTGCGCTTATGCTTTTCACCTCGTCTACTGCGCCTAATTCAACCGCAGCACGAGGCATGCCAAAGACGACACAACTCGCTTCATCTTGTGCAAAGGTATAACTACCTGCACGACGCATTTCTAATAAGCCAGCAGCACCATCACTGCCCATTCCGGTTAAAATCACACCGATAGCATTACGTCCCGCATATTTTGCGACAGACCTAAATAGCACATCGACAGAAGGACGATGACGGTTGACCGCAGGCTCTTTATTAATGTGGATCTGGTAGTTAGCACCATTACGACGAAGCTCCATGTGATAATCACCTGGCGCAATATAAGCATGCCCAGGTAATACACGTTCGCCATCTTCTGCTTCTTTTACACTTATTTGGCATAAACGATTTAATCGTTCAGCAAATGAGTGTGTAAACCCTGCGGGCATATGTTGCGTAATTAATATCGCAGGGCTGGTAATAGGTAATGGTTCTAGAAAATTACGAATAGCCTCTGTGCCACCAGTTGATGCGCCTACCGCAATCAACTTTTCACTCGAAATCATCGGTGTAAATGACAATGATTTAGAAGGCGGTGCTTGTACTTCTCGGCGATTAATCCGTGCCTGTGCAGCAGCACGAATTTTTTCGGCAATCAGTTCACTATAAGCCATCATACCTTCACGCAAACCAAGCTGTGGTTTAGTCACAAAATCAACTGCGCCCAGTTCTAACGCTTTTAACGTCACTTCTGAGCCTTTTGCTGTTAATGATGAGACCATAACGACAGGCATTGGTCTTAATCGCATCAGTTTTTCCAAGAAATCAATACCATCCATACGTGGCATTTCAACGTCTAACGTTAATACCTGTGGGTTGTACTTTTTTATTAAGTCACGAGCCACTATAGGATCTGGGGCACAATCAACAACTTCCATATCGCTATGACTGTTGATGATTTCTCGCATGATTTGACGCATTAGCGCCGAATCATCAACACAGAGTACCGTTATTTTATTCATAACCTCTCCTTGCTGGTGTCAGCCCGTAAACGGTATGCCCATGCAAGTAGAAATCCTTGCTAAGCTGGCTTACATTTTCAGAATGTCCAACAAACAGCATTCCGTCTGGCTTAAGTAATGAGGTAAAGCGGTTAAGTAAGGTTTGTTGTGTCGCTTTGTCAAAATAGATCATGACATTACGACAAAAAATCGCATCAAAACTGCCTTCTAAATCCCATTGCTTGTCGAGTAAATTCAAATACTGAAAAGAGACCATCTCGCTAATTTGCTGTCTAATTTTCACGTATCCTTCAAAATCGCCGACACCTTTGAGAAAATATTTTTTCAAATATTCATCATTTAATGTTTTAAGCTCTTCCTGTCGGTAAACACCTTTTCGTGCTTTATCCAACACATTAGTATCGATATCGCTGGCAATAATTTTGGTTTTATAAGGGTTATTCCCAAAAACATCGCGTAAAGTCATCGCAATTGAATAAGGTTCTTCTCCAGTAGATGCAGCTGCACACCATACTCGGTAGACGCCTCCTGCTCTTTTTCTGGCATGTTTTGCCAAAATAGGAAAATGATGCGCTTCCCTGAAAAATGCAGTGAGATTGGTTGTTAATGCATTTACAAACTCTTGCCATTCAGGGTTGCGAACATCACTTTTAAGAAACGCAAGATAGTCACCAAAGTTATTCATCCGTAATTCACGTAACCTCCTAGTGAGACGGTTATAAACCATCTCCCTTTTGTTGTTAGTCAGCACAATACCTGCCTTTTGATAAATCAATTGGCATATAGATTGGAACTGATCATCGGACAACATAAACCGTTGGGTAAAAATATCCAACGGTTGAGCAGCGATATCTGATAAGACTTCAGTAACATTACGTTTCATTGTTTTTTAATGGGTCTTTTTAAAAAATGATTTTTTATCTGCTTTTTTCAACCCATTACCTTCAAGGGATGAAGAATGATTACTCTCATCCGTGTCAGGCAACTCGAATGCCGATACAGCATTAACAAGGTTATTAGCCTGATCTTCTAATGCTGCGGCAGCAGATGCTGATTGCTCCACCAAAGCAGCGTTTTGCTGTGTCACCTGATCCATCTGACTGACTGCATCAGCGACTTGGTGAATACCTCGGCTTTGTTCATCAGAAGCTGAGGCGATTTCTGCCATTAATTCAGTGACTTTATTTACTGATGTGACGAGTTCCTCCATTGTTTGCCCTGCATTATTAACGAGTTGAGAACCTTGAGAGACACGTAAAACAGATTCATCAATCAACAATTTAATTTCTTTTGCAGCATCAGCACTACGTTGAGCAAGGTTACGAACTTCTCCAGCGACGACAGAGAATCCACGTCCTTGTTCACCGGCGCGAGCAGCTTCAACCGCCGCGTTAAGTGCTAATATATTGGTTTGGAACGCAATACCATCAATCACACTGATAATAGCCCCTATCTTTTGAGAACTTTGTGTAATCGCATCCATGGTTTCAACAACACTATTCGTGATTTGGCCACCACGAATGGCTGTTTCAGAAGCAGACTCTGCGAGCTTGCTCGCTTGTAGGGCGTTATCAGCATTTTGTTTTACCGTTGCTGTTAACTCTTCCATGCTTGCCGCAGTTTCTTCTAACGAAGCAGCTTGTTGTTCAGTTCTTGAGGATAAATCCGTATTTCCTTTGGAAATTTCTTGAATACCGGAATACATAGCATTGCTGTTGTCTCGAACGATACGAATAGAACGCGCTAGCTCTCCACGCATATCTCGTAGTCGTCTAAACACATCCCCTATTTCATCATCGGTGAAGACAAGAATTTCACGATTTAATTTACCGGTAGCCACATCATTAAAATAACGGCTTAAACTTGCGAAAGGTTTAATGATATTAAAACTTAGCCAGCGATGAGCGGCGAGTGATACCACAATAACCATCGCTATTGCACCGATAAACATCAAGATAGCAATAGTATAAGAGCGATGTCCTTGCTCTATAGATTCAGTAATTTCTGTCTGAACATAATTCATATAGGTATTAAATGAATTTTCCATCGCGGTTTGATAACGTTCCGTTGGTTGATCTAAAAAGCCTTGGAAGTTACCGTTTTTTAACATGCTATGTAATTCAGTTAATGCACCATATAAAACGTGGTAATCGTTTTTTACTGCTTCAACGATTTCTTTTTCTTCTGTTGGGATTGCCTCTTTATTTATATCAGCAAGGAAATTTTGAAAATGAGTATTCGCCGTTTCCAAACGTGAAAGTGCAATTGATTCAATAGATTGAATATAGTCTGTTGACTGTTCAGTTTTCACTGCAATAGCTACACGATTAATCGCATTACGTGTTTGTATTAAAGATGCCCAACTTAATCCTAATTCATCTCGCTTAGATGTATCTATATCTACTCTGGTGATCTGTTCGTTATTCAAATGAACGATCCCTAGCGAAATACCACTAGAAACCACCTGCATAACGCAAAACATCATCAGTAATAAATAGAGACTGGTGGATATCTTTAATTTGCGAAACCTAAACATGCCTTCACCTCGTTTAAAGCGGTGGTAAAAAGCCACCGCTTGTCAGCCACTTGTTGTTGTTAGAAAGTTTCCCAGTTAGCGGGATCTTCAACACTGCTGCTCTTTTTCTTTTCTGAGGTTCCTGGTTTTATAAGTGGAGCAGCGGCTTTAACTACAGGGGTTGCATCCGATTCCTTTCTTTCTAGCGTTTTTTCTTCCTGACCCGGTAATTTGAAGATTGAAACTAAGCGGGTTAATGCAACTGCTTGATCTTCAAGACCAGCAGCAGCGGCTGCAGATTGTTCTACTAAAGAGGCGTTTTGCTGAGTGACACGATCCATTTCAGAAACCGCAAGCCCAACTTGTGAAATACCTCGGCTTTGCTCATCTGATGCAGAAGCGATTTCGCCCATGATGTCAGTAACACGCGTTACAGAATCCACAATACGCGTCATCGTTTCCCCCGCACTTTCAACGAGTACAGAACCCGTTTCAGTACGACTTACAGAATCTTCAATCAGTGTTTTTATTTCTTTAGCAGCTTCTGCACTTCTCTGTGCAAGGTTACGAACTTCACCGGCAACTACCGCAAATCCGCGACCATGCTCACCGGCTCTTGCCGCTTCAACAGCCGCATTCAGCGCCAAAATATTGGTCTGGAATGCAATGCCATCGATAACAGCAGTGATATCAGTGATTTTCTGAGAACTTCCGGCTATGTCGTGCATTGTTTGCACCACATTAGCAACAACTTTTCCGCCTTGGCGGGCAATATCTGAGGCGTCATTAGCAAGGTTACTTGCTTGGCGAGCATTGTCAGCGTTCTGTTTCACGGTCGCCGTTAACTGTTCCATACTTGCGGCAGTTTCTTCTAACGAAGCCACTTGCTCTTCTGTACGGGCAGATAAATCATTATTTCCAGCAGCAATTTCACTTGTACTGTTATAAATGTTTTCCGTGCTTTGATAGACACCACGAACAGTTTGAATAAGCTCTTGTTGCATATGTTTTAAGCCATTTGCTAACAAGCTCATTTCATTGCGGCCATTCACTTCGATATTTGGACGTAAATCACCTTCAGAGAAGGTTTTAATACTTAATAGAAGTGAATTTAATGGTCTAATTAAGGCATTACGTAATGCAAACCAGCATAGAATTAATGCCGAGATAACGATAATGGCTAACACAACCATAGTAATGACAGTACGTTGGTGAGAGGCTTCTAGTGCCACATTTAACTCTTCGTTAAATTTCTCATTGCGCATGACATATGCAAGATATTCTTTATAAAAAGCGTCTTGATAACCCGTAGTTGGTTGCTCAAAAAAGTCTTTTAAATTTCTATCTTGAAGTAAAATTTCTAGTTGGTTTAATGCAGAGAAATATTCGATAAAACGCCCTTTTAGGCTACGAACATCATCTTCTGAGTGAACTTGATAAGCAGTAATATTCTTTTCAAATTCTTTAAATTTCTCGTCTGCACGAGACATATTTTTACGAGCAAGACCCGTTAAATAATCAACAGACAGAGAATCATCCACATTCATATTTTTGTCTTGTAATAAAAAGCTAATCGCAGCACGATTAATATTATTACGAGCTTGCAGTAAGTTAGCCCAGCTTTCATCTAGGCGCTCACGTTGATCCTGTATTATCAGTGTTTTATTAAGGTCATTTCTTGTCTCAATGATATTTGAGTAAAAAACACCCCCTGAGACAAATTGCAAAACACCAAACAACAGAAGAATGGATAATAATCCAGTCACTATTTTCATTCGGCTAAACATAGTTTCCCTTTTTATAATAAATGGTAATGAGCAAGTTATCGGCAGACTTAAGAGAAACTTTATAGGATTCATTTCGCCTTAGTCGCATTTTTGCTCCATTAGAAAGCGGTGGTAATACTGTTTTTAATTAAAATTATAAGTATAAAAAACTTTAAAGTTATTTCCGTCAGTAGAAAAATATTACAGCTAGGTGATAGCTACTTATAAGTTAATAAGTAATAAAATAGAACTTAACCAAAATTATTAGTTCTTTTTTATCTTTTAATTTTACTTAAAGTTAATTTAATGCTTTAGCACTCGCTAATAAAATAAAAAAAGGTAGAAATAGCTATTCCGGCAAAATTACCGGAACAGTATTTAGATTATTTTAAAAAAAAACAAAACTTATTTAGCTTGAATTGTTGCGCTATCGACTAATTCCATTTCTTCACTGTTGAGTAATTTTTCAATATCAACAAGAATAAGCATTCTTTCATCTAAAGTACCTAAACCGGTTAAATACTCAGTAGACATTGTGACTGCAAACTCTGGCGCAGGGCAGATCTGCTCTGGTTTTAGCGTAAGAACATCAGAAACACCGTCAACAACAATTCCCACAATTCGATTTAATAAGTTAACCACAATAACAACAGTATTGTCATTATAAGTTACACTTTCTTGTGAAAATTTAATACGCAGATCAACTATCGGAACAATAACGCCCCGTAAATTAGTTACACCTTTAATAAAGCTAGGTGAATTAGCAATACGTGTAACTTGATCATATCCACGAATTTCTTGAACCTTTAAAATATCAATTCCATATTCTTCATCACCCAGCGTAAAAATTAGAAATCCTTGTCCAACAGTTTCACCGGATAATTTCTCGAAATGTTCCGAAGCCATAATCTTATTTTATCCTCACTATTAAATGACTGCGCTCGCAGTTGTATTCTTTTTCTTATTCGTCATTTGTGTATGACTTAAACGTTGCAATTCTGGTACATCAAGAATTAAAGCCACACTACCGTCGCCCATAATTGTTGCAGCAGATATACCAGGAACTTTTCGGTAATTGCTTTCTATATTTTTAACAACAACTTGATGCTGACCAACTAATTGATCGACCAATAAAGCATAACGACGTCCGGCACTTTGAACAATAACCGCAATTGCTTGGGTAATATCAGTTTGAGCGCCTTCAATATTAAAAGTACGATGTAGTTCAATCAGTGGTAAATATTCCCCTCTGACCTGTAATAATTTCTCATCACCAGCCAATGGATAAATATCATCTTCTTCCGGTTGTAAAGAACTGACTACCGTTCCTAATGGTAAAATAAAGACTTCATCATGAACTTTCACAGACATACCATCTAAAATTGCTAATGTCAGTGGAAGTAAAATACGAATACGCGTCCCTTTACCCACTTCAAAACTAATTTGAATTTGGCCACCCATCTCTTGGATATTTCGTTTTACAACATCCATACCCACACCACGACCAGAAACATCTGTGACGACTTCTGCGGTAGAAAAACCAGGTGCAAAAATCAGCATCGCAATTTCTTCATTGCTCATATTTTCAGAAACTGCAAGCCCTGATGAAATCGCTTTTTTCAAAATACGTTCGCGGTTTAATCCAGCACCATCATCAGTCACTTCAATACAAATATTACCGCCTTGATGTTCCGCAGACAGGGTTAATTGCCCCGCTTCCGGTTTACCTGCTGCAACACGATC
>JAEYFY010000421.1 GCA_023454395.1 Pseudomonadota bacterium | reverse complement strand
AAAAAGGAGTGGTAGAGCCAAAATAAGCGTGAGTTTATGCATTATTGGCACTCCTGTGTCATTTTTACAAAAGGTTCATCATGTTGATTTTCAGGTAATGTATAATTAACTTGGCAATGTTCAGATGTGTTATTTCCCCAGCGAATATCTAATACGCCAGACTTTGGTACACCTGAAAGGTAAAGTAAGCCATCGTCACCAATAATGCCGGAAAGGTGATTTTGCTTGTCGGATGCAATGGCACCAAAAGGCAGAGGACGCCCTTGTCGTTGCAGTGTTAGCAGTAGACGATATCCAGTTTTAGCCTCAAAATTGACTTTGATAACAGCGCCTTGAGTTGGAATAACTTGCTGAATATTCTGTTCAATTTCGACATTATCAGGAAGTGCTGTGGTATCAAGCGCAACTTTATTTTGGCGATAAGCGGTTGCATAAGGAATAACGGCAAACCCACGCCAGTCGGTATAAATCCCAGTTGCATTATCGATGGGAACGTCTGCGGTTTTGCGAGCATCAACAAGAATAGCATTGGAGCTTAAAGGCTGACTTAACGTTAAACCTTCGCTGTGAAGTAACATTCCCCCTGCAACGCTATAATTCAGTTGTTGAGCCTCTTTATGATAGTTATACCCCACGTTAAGGTTGCCATAGCGACTTTGATAACCTAATGCCGCGTTACCCGTATAACTTCCGCCTTGATTGCTATAGCCTTGCTGAACGCTGTAATTAAGCGTGTTATCTTCAAATAAGGTACCTGCTACACCTGCATTATGTGCTGAATAACCATTATCATTATGGCTATAGTTATAAGTGAGATAAGCACTATTTACGGATTGATAGCTTGAAGGCATTAATAATTGCAATGGGATTGAAATACCCAAAGAGAGCGTTTGATCGCGCTGACCGCTATTCATCATGCGGTTGTATCCATAAATAATATTGTAAGAAAGACCTTTTACATTGCCGTTATAGCCAGCTTGAAACAGCACATTTTTTTCATTGGTTTCCCAATAATTTTGCCAATTTGTTGTCATGAAAACAGAACCATAATCTCCAAGTTGTTGTGATAAATTCACTTGAAGACTGCCTTTTTTTCTATTGTTTAAATTAAAATAGCGTAATGGCTCTTCTTTATTATTTTCATAGAGATAGCCTGACATTCGAGTATTCAATGTTTCATCTAGCGTATAAAAACCCGAAGTGGAGTAGCGATATCCTAATAATTGGAAATTTGTTCCAAATTGGTTTAATGATTTGGCATAGAGAAAGCGCAGGGAGTAGCCTTCGGAAGTCGAATTATCGGGTAATTTGCTATGGGCAAAGGTGATATCCGTTGAGAATGCACCTAACGTTCCCATATTCTGACCTACACCTAATGCATAAGATTGATAATCAGAGGTAATTAATGCACCACCGTAAGCGGTACTGTCATAAGGCAGACCATAAATAAGATGACCCTGGATAAAGTGTGGTTTTTTATCTTGTCTATCTTGGCGAACTTCACCCGCTTGAATAACAAACTTTTTTTGACCTTCTCGTTGTAAAATAGGCACAGCAGAATAAGGCACAATATAGTCGTGCTTACTTCCATCGTTCTCTTCAACCGAGACATATAAATCACCACTATTTGAAGTGGGATAGAGATCGCGAATTTCAAATGCACCCGGAGAGACAAAAGTCTGATAAATAACATAGCCATTTTGTCGAATAACAACTTTGGCATTGCTGCTTGCAATACCTCTTACAACAGGTGCAAATCCACGTTGGCTATCTGGCAACATGGTGTCATCGCTTTCTAAAGAAATACCGCGGAAATTAACGCTGTCGAATAAGGTTGATGAAGTATAACTATCGCCAACTTTTAACTGACTTCTTAATGACACAATATTTCTTTGAAGATAGGTATTGATATGATCCCACTGATGCTTTCCATTTGATGAATTCCATGTGGAATAATCTCTCAATCGCCAAGCGCCAATATTGATCCCACTACGTAGATTAAGGTAATAGCTATTATTATGAGAATTTCCCCAGTTATTGGCACCACTAAAACTGTAATTCAATAAACCTGCGGTAATTCCGTTATCCCATTTTTCAGGTGGAATATAACCTCGTGCTTGAAGGTTTAATGCGGCTTGAGGAACTTGGATCTTTAATGCTTGCTTTTCAATATCATAATTAACGCTGGTATCAGGAATAGAATCTGAAATATCAATACATTCTTTTTCTGATTTCAAATCGAAGTCAGTAATTAACTTAACGTTAATCCCGAGTGACGCTAAAAAAGCTTTATTTAAACAAGGGATCACATTTTTATTATCGCTAATAAAATGAATGCTTTCATTTCGTAGATATTCATTATTAAAAATAATATCAAGATGATAATCACCAGGTTTAATACTGTTTCCTGCTTCAAAATAGCTTAGATCAGTGACTGCTTCTGGTGAGTCAGATAAAAATGCAGGATTAAATCGGTTTGCACTATATGAAGGAAATGGCAATATTAATGAAATCGTAATGATGCCAGAAAAAAGAAAACAAACTGTATTTTTATTAACCATGATTTTTAACCAACAAGCTAAAAGCAGATGTAATTATTAATGAGTAATTTCTTTTTTTAATACTGGGGTTTGTGCGCCGTAATCATTAATTGTTTGGAATGAAATTGTATTTTCATTTCTATTTATTTTTCCCAACGTTAATTGAGATAAAGGATTGATCATGATGCTTGATGGAAGCTGACTACCAGCCACAGCTAGATTTACCATCGTAATATAATAAGGCGTTGGATTAGTGGCAATAAGCTCACCATTTTGATATGAAAACTTAATTTCATTAGCAAATTTTTCACTATAAGCCGGTAAAATACTTGGGCGATAAAATAATTTAATTCGGCTTTGTATCGCAATTTGCATGGTATTTTCTTTCTCAAGCCCTTCTTGTAATGAAGGTATTACTTTTACATTCATCCAAAATAAACTTTCTTTATCTTTTGGTAATGCTTCACCGACATACATAATTCTTAATGCATTTTCTTTATTGGCATCAATAATATATAAAGGAGGTGTAACGATAAAGTCAGCTGTTTTATTTCCTTCGATATCTGAAACCCAAGATTGAATTAAAAAACTATTTTCTTTATCTGAATTCGTTACCACAAGATTCGTTTGTTTAATATTGGAATTATAAACAATACGTGTTGCACCTAATGAAACACCATTAGAATAAGAAAATAACGGAAATAAAAATGCAATAAGGAAAATAAGTGTCTTTTTCATAATAATAATTATCAAGTAATAAAGATATCGCAATAATATTTTGATAGGAAAATATGCCGTCCTTGGCAATAAGACATCAATCAAAAGTCATAAAGCAATTAAGAGTAAGTCACCATAAAGTTTGTGGTGACGTTTGCGCTACCTGCCTTAACCGCATCTTCAGTTGAAATAAGAGAGGCGTTGTAATTTAATTTGTTTTCACCATCAATCAGTTTTTGAGTTGTAGAAGCTTGGTTTGGCGCAACAATTGCACTTGTAGAATCTGTGATTTTTAAGGCAACATTTTCTGCCGCATCAGCACCTTGTAATGCAAATGCATTTGCATCACCACTTGAAGCTGTACCGTTGAAGGTAATTGCAGCATTAGTTGATACTGTAGTATCACAGTTATTTAATTTGATACTAAAAGGAATACGGCCTGTCTCATCACCTTTTGCTGCGAATTCAGCAACACGGAATTGACCTAAGCGAACGGTTTGGTTTGATGAACTACTATCAACACCACAAGCCGCATTAACAACAGAACCTTCGAAATTAACAGAACCGCCATTTACAGTGGTGGTAGTCGCTGCTAATGCAGGTGCAGCCATGACTGCCATTGTTGAAGTAATAATTGCAGATAATAATAACTTTTTCATTCATTGTTCCTATATTTTCAATATATATCTTTATTTTTAGCTTAATAAACTAAGCTATATTTAACTCTGCTTATCATTTATATATAAATGAAGAAACAGTGATTAAAATATGTTTGAGGGGCGTAAATAGAATTATTAATACACTTATTAAAATAAGAGTAGATAGATCAAGTTTTAATTAAATAGAAATAAAATACATATTTCACTTAAGTCAAATTTACGAAAATTATAGATGTGCCAGAAAAATTATAGAAATCGTTTAAAACGATCATTTTTTAGGGGTTTGATAGTTAAAAACTACTGATAATCTGTTAACTATAGGTGAGAATCAATGTTAAGAAATAGGAAGATACATAAGTTTGGATAATGTATGTCAAATTTGAATTTATCCAATTGATATTTATTGTGTTTTTTCCAGTCCGATAAAGAGCTTCTAAAATAGATATGGTGTTTATACGTATAACATTATGTTTCATAATATATATTTTATGATAAAAATGTTTACATGGTGAAACAAAAATTTACACGTATTATGGGGAAAAAAACGATATAGAATGTCTTTTTACAGAAATAAAATATTTAAAGTTGTTTTTTTATAAAAAAAATAGAAATAATATTAATTCATTTTTTTTTGAAATTAGATGTCATAATTTTACAATTTAGAATTCTCCTTTCTTTTTTTACAACCAATGGGAGTGGATCAATATATTTTATTTTCAATATAAATTGTAACAAAATGTTTCGTTGTTCCTGTTTCCTTTTTATTTTTTGTATGACAGTAATTAAAGCAATTACATTGATTCTGTTTTAATATCGGCTCTAATGACAGGATCTTGAACCCGAAGGCAAAAAAATGATATCTAGCTCATCAAAAGGGACATTATATGGCATTGTTGCCATTCTACTTTGGAGCACTATTGTTGGTTTAATTCGTAATATTAGTGAGTATTTTGGTGCCGTAGGTGGTGCCGCACTGATTTATACCGCAGGTACACTCTTTCTTATTTTAATTTTAGGCGTACCTAAGTTATCACGCTTTCCTAAACGCTATCTTTTTTGGGGAGGGCTATTATTTGTTACTTATGAAATCTGTTTATCTTTGGCTTTGGGATTTGCAACAGACAGAACTCAAGCCATAGAGCTGGGAATGGTGAATTATTTATGGCCTAGTTTCACGCTGGCGCTTGCCGTCATACTTAATAAGCAGCGATTCTCTATTTTACTGATTGCCGGATTATTATGTGCATTTAGTGGATTGGTCTGGGTTGTTAGTGGCGATAACCCGCTGACAATTGACGGTTTATGGAAGAATATTCAAAGCAACCCATTAAGCTATATATTGGCGTTTTCAGGTGCCATTCTATGGGCGTTTTATAGTAATTTAACTCGCCTTATGTCTGGCGGGAATAACGGCATTGTGCCTTTCTTTTTATTAACGTCACTTGCATTGTGGGGACAATATCTTTTTTCAACACCCGTAGAGTGGATCGTTAATACAAAAAGTATCACGCTATTATTAATAACGGGGGCTGCAATAGGGCTTGCAAATGCGGCTTGGACCATTGGTATGATCAGAGGCAATGTGACCTTATTAGCTACACTCTCTTATTTTACTCCCGTTATTTCTACTGCATTTTCATCAATATTATTGTCTACCGCGCTTTCTTTCTCATTTTGGCAGGGTGTAATGATGGTGACGGGTGGCTCTTTAATTTGCTGGTTAGCGACTCGTCAAAAAAAGATAAAAGTACTTAAAACGATAAAATAGTGGGAAAAGCAAGACTCTTAACTCAAATATGACAGTGAAAAGCGGCGTTTTGAATTATTAACGGTATGGTACTTTAGTCGTATTAATCTAAGTTGAAATTTTTTCACTATACGACAGAGGCGATATACGCTTATTTATATGGCTTATATACTAAGAATGCTTATTTTGATTTAAGTTATTTAAAATATAAGTAATACGATAAGAACAAATGCAACAAAAAGGGATTGCTATGAAACTTGAGACACTTTCTGTTCACGCCGGTTATTCACCTGATCCAACCACAAAAGCAGTAGCTGTACCTATTTACCAAACCACATCTTATGCATTTGATGACACACAACATGGTGCCGATCTCTTTGACTTAAAAGTACCCGGCAATATCTATACCCGCATAATGAACCCAACCAATGACGTATTAGAAAAAAGGGTTGCGGCATTAGAAGGGGGAATAGCCTCTGTTGCCGTCGCATCGGGTATGGCTGCTATTACTTATGCAATTCAAACTATTGCGCAAGTAGGTGATAATATCGTTTCCGTCGCTAAGCTTTATGGCGGTACTTATAACTTAATGGCACACACGTTTCCGCGTATTGGTATTGAAGCACGTTTTGCTCCCCATGATGATATTGCTGCTCTTGAAGCGTTAATTGATGACAAAACAAAAGCGGTATTTTGTGAAACTATCACCAACCCAAGCGGAAATATTGTCGATATTCAAGCATTAGCTGATGTTGCTCATCGCCATGGTGTGCCTTTGATTGTTGATAATACGGTTGCAACACCTTATTTATGTCGTCCTTTTGAACATGGCGCAGATATTATTATCCACTCTTTAACTAAATATATTGGTGGTCACGGTAATTCGATTGGCGGCATTGTTGTGGATTCTGGTAAGTTCCCTTGGGCCGAGCATAAAGATCGTTTTGAGATATTAAATACACCTGATGTTTCTTATCATGGGGTAAATTATGTTGAGCACTTTGGTGCGGCTGCTTATATAGCAAGATGTCGTGTTGCACCATTGCGTGGAACCGGTGCTGCATTATCGCCATTTAATGCTTTTTTAATTCTACAAGGGCTAGAAACGCTGGCGTTGCGTATGGATCGCCACACTGAAAATGCACAGAAAGTAGCAGAATATCTGCAAAATCATCCTCAAGTTGCATGGGTTAAATATGCGGGATTAAGCAATCATCCTGAGCATGCTTTAGCGGTACGTTATATGTCAGGTAAACCTGCGGGTATTCTCTCTTTTGGTATTAAAGGGGGCGCTGAAGCGGGTGCAAAATTTATCGATGCATTGCAACTTATAGTTCGCCTCGTGAATATTGGTGATGCAAAATCATTAGCATGTCATCCCGCATCAACCACACATCGCCAATTAAATGATGAAGAGTTAGAGCGTGCAGGCGTTTCACGCGATTTAATTCGTTTATCTATTGGTATTGAACATATTGATGACATTCTTGCCGATTTAGAGCAAGCATTAAAAGCCAGCCTTTAATTACTTTTATTGGTTAATAAGCCACCTTCTTTAATATAAAGACGGTGGCTTTATCTATTTCATTTTTTGATAATAAGTGAAATTTAGTACTTAATACATAAAGACGATGTGTTTTTTTATTTAAATAAAATTAATAAAGATAATTTATATAATTATATTAATGTCACAAAAATAGAGAGTATAAATTCAGCAGTAAATAGAAATATAATTATTTTGATAAAAAACAAATTACGATTTTTAATCAATCAGGATTTTTTGATTATTATCAAATGTTATTTTTTGACTTAAGTGATTGCAATATTTAAATCAATATTTGTTTATTTATTTTATTTTTTTAAAAATAATTTAATTGAAGAAATAAAGGAATGTGAAGTCAACGGCATTATTTACATATAATAAGTACGAGTCCAAAAGGGATTGATTTTGATCAATAAGGAACATACCGACTGGTCGGTATCATCCTATGCATGAATACAACTGCGCATCACAGAAAAAAAGACCCTATCCGAGTTCAAGAACAATTATTGGAAGCGGCAAGTGTTATTGTGGCTAATGAAGGGATAGCGTCTCTATCTTTAAATGCCGTGGCAAAAGAAGCGGGTGTGAGTAAAGGTGGATTACTTCATCATTTCCCGGGAAAACTAGAATTAGTGCATGCGGTTTTTAAACGTTTATTAGGTATTATGGATAGCCGTATTGCGGTAATTATGGAGAATGATCCTATCGAAGCTGGTCGTTTTTCTCGCGCCTATTTAACCTATATTTCTAATTTGAAGCAGTCAGATGAAAGTCGCCAATTAGCGATACTTTCTTTAGCCATGCCAAATGAACCTATTATGCGTAAATGTTGGCGTGATTGGATGTTAGAGCATTTAGCCAAAGGCGATAAACTCGATAATAGTTATTTAGGCACGTTAATTCGTTATGCTGCAGATGGTCTTTGGTTATCGGAATTAACCGAAGGTCCTACGATTTCACAAGAAGAGCGTAGCGCATTAGTTGAAAGATTATCTGAGATGACATTTGACTATATGGCAAACACAGCAAATCAGTAATTTTAATCAGGATGAATGAGGGCACAATGAAATACAAAATAAATGCCTTAATTTATTACGACGCAACGGATGGCGCGATATCGTTAGAAAAAGAGAGTGTTGATACACATCTTTCTATTACCGCAAATGCGTTACTCTTTTATTTTGTTCAGCATCCCGGCGTTGTTAATCGTGATGAAGTATTAAAACGTGTTTGGGATGATAATGGATTAGTTTCATCAAACAGTAATTTAAACCAATATTTGAGTTTATTACGAAAAACATTTCGCCATTATGGCATTGAAAATATCATTGTTACCATTGCGAAAGGGCGGTTAGAGTTTAATCCCGATATTTCAGTTGAACTGATTGATGATTCAACGTTATTACCTTCAACTCAACCAGATGAAGAAGCACCTATTTTAGTTAAAGATGAAAATCAAATAGCGGTTGAAACAACAACACCTTTATCTTTAATACAAACGCAAACATCTTTAGAGCCTACACAAGAAGAAGCACCACAAAAAACACAGAAACCCGAAATTTGTTGGTATTTAGCCAGCATCGGTTTTTTATTAGGTGCGGTATTTCTTGCGATGATCATCTTTTTTAATCAATATCAATCAAAGCCAATTTCACTGACACCATTAACACATAATGATTGTGAGTTACTTTCTAATGAAGCCATGATTAATTCAGCAGTCAGTGATAATTATGTTCGCAATTTTGATGCGGTAAGAAAGAAACTTAATTTACAGTGCGTGAAAGGTGAGCGATTTGTTTTCTTTTATGGTGATAAATTACAAACAAATGGATTAGGTCGTGTATTTTTAGCGCACTGTGCTAAGAACGAAGATAACCCATTTAGTTATTGTGACAATTACTTTTACTATTCTTGGAAATACTAATGAAAATCTCAGGGAAACTTTTATGTTTTTTATCGGCCCTGATTTTTATCTTGGTCGCCACTTATGCTGCAACACGATTATTAACCATTAAAAATGAAGGTGTCATGGTTTGTTCAACCAAAGGCATTATGCGTTTTGAAAATATGGAAGATGAAAATGTAAATGGTAATATTCATTTTTCATTTGGTGCCAATGGTAAAGGGTCGATTGTTGTTGAAGGTTATACCACTTCAAAAGCAGGATGGTTGTATTTACAACGCTATGTGAAATTTGATTATACAACCAAGCGTGTTTCACCGACAGAACGTCACTATTTTGTTAGCCAATGGGATGCGAGCGCATCATCAATTGATGAATCTCCTGATGTAATTTTTGACTATTTTATGCGTGAAATGTCAGACAGTCATGATGGGTTATTTATTAATGCACAGAAGCTAAATGAGAAAACATTGCTATTAAGTTCGCTTAATTCACCACTCTATATTTGTACCTTAAAGCCGGGTAGTAAATTCGATTAATTGCCCTGATTCTCTGATCTTATTTTTGCAAGGTGACCTCGATATAGTCACCTTTTTATTTCTCTAAAACTCAATATATCCCATCTAGTTAATCGTCCTTTTCTTCTCATCTATTCCTGATATTCACTCTTTAGCCTATTGCGCTATTTGAACGGATTGTCTGCATGACTTTATATAGCAAAGAGTACTCACCGTTATGTTATATAGACAGTTTTATATACACCACTTTTTATACACAGATTTTTATACACAGTAGTGACGGTTTAAATTTGATAAATACGTTATCAATAAAAAAATAGCACGATTTGTATATAGACTCGATTTAGCCTTTTTCAATTATTGATCTCACATTGAAATATCAGTGATATTCCGCACATCTTTCTCGTCGATATGTACTGCCTTTTTTCACCTTTTCAACATCCTTCTAACAAAGTTAATTTGTCTATTTTTTCATCTGTTTTTTATGAAAATAAATAAATTTATAACGATGAAAAAAACAAATTAACAGCATAGATACATAAATAGAGAAATAAAAAACACTAAATATCAGAACTAAATTCTATATGTGTTCATATCTTGGATTTATATTTTGTTTTGTTTTTTGCGCGCTATAGTGATTTTGAAACCAACGTCTGCGTTTAAAAAATCACCACGCAGACACAATGGGCAAACGTAAACCGTTAAACGGCTTCTCGGAGGAAATGAAAATGGGTGATGCATTAGGTCTGATCGAAACCAAGGGTCTGGTGGCATGTATTGAAGCCGCTGACGCTATGTGTAAAGCCGCGAACGTTGAACT
>JAEYFY010000110.1 GCA_023454395.1 Pseudomonadota bacterium | reverse complement strand
AATAATATTTTGATAAAAAGCGATATTCTTTTTTGTATCAAAATAACACTCTTGATCTATAGTAAATATAATTTATTTTCGTATTTTTTACTTTATCTCTTTTTATTTAACCTTTCCGTCATCTTTTAATGATAATTGTTTTACAGCATTTGTTAATAACATCACAGTCTAAAAAAATAGATTTTATTTCGGCTATTAAATTTGATAACAATCAAATATTGTCAATCAACCAACTTCATAATGGAGTCACCTAATAACTTTACAGAAAAATATAATTTATTGATGTTAGGTTCGTTTTCACAATTAATAGTATTGTCATAATTAACTAGGGGATCACTATGGTGATGCAACTTATAGCCGTAGCCGTTATTATCGTAACGGTCTATTTGCTAATAAAAAAATATGAAACCCGAATGGTGCTAATTGGTGCGGGCTTATTACTCTGTATTTTAAGTCTAAGCCCATTAGATGCGTTTGCCGCATTTAGTGAGCGCATGGTGTCTTCATCATTAATTCAAGCTATCTGTTCGAGTATGGGTTTTGCTTATGTTATGAAATATACCAAATGCGATATGCATCTGGTTCATGTTTTATCAAAAGTAATGACTCGTCTGGGCTTCTTCCTTATTCCAGCCACTGTTGTCGTAACGTATTTTATTAATATTGCAATTCCATCAGCAGCAGGTTGTGCAGCAGCGGTGGGTGCAACACTCATTCCATTATTAATCGCAGCACGTATTCACCCAGCTATCGCTGGCGGTGCAGTATTATGTGGTACTATCGGCTCCATGCTAAGCCCTGGTATGTCGCATAACGCCTTCGTTGCTAACATGGCAAATATGGAAGTGGTTGATTTAATCGCTCGCCATAGCCCATACAGCTTAATGGCTGGTGGTATCGCAGCAGTTTCACTGGCGGTTGTCGCTTTAGTGAAAAAAGAGTTCAAAATGGCTTCTGCTACGGGTGATGCATCATCTTCATCAGCACAAGCAACACCAGAAGCTATTCGTCCTAACTATTTATATGCAACAGCGCCGTTCATTCCGTTAATCCTGTTAATTCTGCCATTCTTCGAGACTTTCAGTACATTTAAACTGTCTGTACCAGCGGCAATGTTAATCGGTTCTATCTATGCTCTGTTCATCACATTAACTAACCCTGCCCAAATTACGAAAGAGTTCTTTAAAGGTATGGGTAATGCTTATGGTGATGTATTAGGTATCATCATTGCAGCAGCAGTATTCGCAGCCGGTCTGAAAGCATCTGGTTTAATCGACGCGTTCATCAACTTCTTAACTCATTCTCCTGAATTTGCTCGCTGGGGTGGTACTTTAGGGCCATTCTTAATGGGTATTATCACAGGTTCTGGTGACGCAGCAGCATTCGCATTCAACGAAACAGTAACACCTCATGCTGCACAATTCGGTTATGAAATCCCTGATATGGGTATGGCAGCGGCATTATCTGGCGCGTTAGGTCGTACTATGTCACCACTGGCAGGTGCAGCGATTGTTTGTGCTGGCCTTGCAAATGTTAACCCTATGGAAATCGCAAAACGTACCGCACCAGGTATGATTATCGGCGTCATCGCTGTTGCGTTATTCATGTTATAAGTGGAGAAATGAATATGTCAGCAATTACACTAGAAAAATTAATTAAATGGCGTCGTGAGTTTCACCAATATCCAGAAATTGGTTGGTCAGAATTTTTAACCACAGCAAAAATCGTCAAAGAACTACGTAGCTTAGGTTTAGAAGTTAAAGTTGGCCCAGACGTTATCAATCAAGAGTTTGCTTTTGGTCGCCGCCGTCAAGTCGTTGAAAAAGGTCTAGCCGTTGCCAGAGAGCATAAAGTTGATGAAGCTCTGCTTGATGAAATGAAAGAGCTAACTGGCTGTGTGGCTATCTTTGATAGTGGTAAAGCTGGTCCAACAGTCGCACTGCGTTTTGATATCGACTGTGTTGGTGTTAACGAAGCAACCGAAACTAAACACCGTCCTCATGCCGAAAACTTTGCTTCTTGTCACCCTGGCGAAATGCACGCTTGTGGTCATGATGGACACATTTCTATCGGTTTAGGTGTTGCTCACTGGTTAGTTGAAAATAAAGATAAAGTCATTGGTAAAGTTAAAATCTTATTCCAACCAGCAGAAGAAGGTGTTCGTGGCGCTCGTGCGATGGCTGAAAGTGGTATCGCAGATGATGCAGATTACTTCTTAGGTGCGCACTTAGGCTTTATCGCAAACAGTGGTGAAATTGTTATTAACCCAACACATTTCTTATGTACCACTAAATATGACTTCCGTTTTAAAGGCGCACCATCTCACGCAGGCGCAGAGCCAGAATTAGGTCGTAATGCATTAGCTGGCGCTTGCCATGCAGCAACACAAATGCTGGGCATTTCTCGTCATGGTAAAGGGATGTCACGTATCAACATAGGTGTATTAAAAGCGGGTGAAGGTCGTAACGTCACCCCAGCTAATGCTGAAATGCAAATTGAAGTTCGTGGTGAAAACGAAGAGATCAACAGCTTTATGGCTGCAAATGCCGTGCGTATGGCTGAAGGTGCAGCACATAGCTTCCAGTTAGAAATGGAAAGCGAAATCATGGGTGAAGCCGTTGACCTGACTAATGACCAAGAGCTGATTGATGTGATGACCAAAGTTGTTGGTAAACATTCTGAGCTAACTGCGGTTGCAACTCGTCCATTCGGTGGAAGTGAAGATGCAACAGTATTAGCAAAACGAGTACAACGTTGTGGTGGTAAATCACTGTACTTCGTTGTGGGTGCCGATAGAACAGCGGGTCACCACCAAGCAGGTTTTGACTTTGACGAAAAACAATTAATGACTGCAGTTAATCTTTACACAGGTTGTTTAGAAGAACTGTTGAAATAATTTCAACGCAATCAGTAAGCTAAACGCCCTATAGAAATATAGGGCGTTTTTTTGTGTACAAAAAACCCCAGTTCAAGTGAACTGGGGTTTTCATTAATACAAATAAGATAATCTCTTATTTCACTACACGCAATGATGGACGACCCGTAGGGCGAGGTGGCTCTGGATCATCATCTGCTGAAGAGGTATCTGCTTCAACAGCTTCATCAGTGACAAGAGATAAACCTTCGCTAGCCGCAGCGATAGTGTTCTCTTCACTATCATCTTCAGCAAACTGTAACGATGCACCAGATTCATAAGCAGGCTCTGGCTCAAACATCATTCCCGCACCGTTTTCTCTCGCATAAATAGCCATAACAGCAGCCATAGGCACTCGTACTTTACGAGGTATGCCACCAAAGCTTGCACTAAATAAAACCTGATACGGCGTTAACTCTAACTCATCTACTGCACGAGATGAAATATTTAGTACAATTTGACCATCGTGCGCATATTCCATTGGGACTTGAACACCGACAACATTCACATCAACAACTAAGTGTGGTGTTAAATCGTTTTCGATGATCCAGTCATAATGCGCACGTAATAAATGCGGACGACGCGGAGACATATCCATGATCTCCATACTTTATTACCCTCTTGAAGGTAAGCGCATCTCACGCTCTGCTTCGGTTAATGACGCGAGGAAAGAATCACGTTCAAAAACACGCTGCATATAAATTTGTACATCTTTAGCGCCAGCACCACTTAAATCTACACCGAGCACTGGTAAACGCCATAACAGAGGAGCAAGGTAGCAATCTACTAAGCTGAACTCTTCACTCATAAAGTAAGGATATTCTTTAAACACAGGAGATACAGCCAGTAGCTCTTCTGCTAACTGTTTACGAGCAGCATTGGCTTGCTGTTCAGTTCCTTTCTCAATGGTGTTCATTAAAGAATACCAATCATGCTCGATGCGATGCATCATTAAACGGCTGCTACCACGAGCAACAGGATAAACTGGCATTAAAGGAGGATGAGGGAAGCGTTCATCAAGGTATTCCATGATGATGCGTGAATCATACAGAGTCAGCTCACGATCAACCAAAGTCGGTACACTTTGGTAAGGGTTTAGATCGATAAGATCCTGTGGAAGATTACCAGCTTCAACCTGTTCAATTTCAACACTGACACCTTTCTCCGCTAGGACAATTCTGACCTGATGGCTGAAAATATCAGTCGGACCGGAAAACAAAGTCATTACCGAACGTTTGTTGGCAGCGACAGCCATGAAAACCTCCAAGTTAATCAATTAAAGAAATGAATTAGCACAATGC
>JAEYFY010000351.1 GCA_023454395.1 Pseudomonadota bacterium | reverse complement strand
TATTGTGCTTGTTGCCTATTATCAAGCCCGTTCCAGTATGTTGGGGCTATAGCTCAGTTGGGAGAGCGCTTGCATGGCATGCAAGAGGTCAGCGGTTCGATCCCGCTTAGCTCCACCAATATACTTCTAGAACAATCCAATATGTGGGGTTATAGCTCAGTTGGGAGAGCGCTTGCATGGCATGCAAGAGGTCAACGGTTCGATCCCGTTTAGCTCCACCAGAATTTTAAGATCCTGAAGAGAAATCTTCGGGATTTTTTGTTTTCTACTCCCCTTTATTTATTTCTATTGTGCAGTATAACCCCCATCAATGGCATAAAATGCTCCAGTGGAAAAACTGCTCTCATCTGAAAGTAAAAAAGCGACTGTTTTAGCAACTTCTTCTCTAGTTGCCATTCGTTTCATTGGGTGTGTATTTGCCATCCATTCACGTACTTCATCGGGTAACATTTGCATTCTTGGCGTATCGACATAACCAGGTCCAACCGCATTGATCCTTATTCCTTTATCTGCAAACTCAAGCGCAGCTGAACGAGTGATCCCTAATACGGCGTGTTTAGCCGCTGTATATGCTGAAATCCCCGCAATCCCCACAATGCCATTAGATGAAGAAAGATTCACAATACTTCCTCCCCCACTTTTTAATATTGCAGGGATGCCATATTTCAAGCCATAAAATACGCCATTGATATCTGTATCAATTACAGCTTTCCAATCTTCAATCTCATAATCCACAATAGATGTATTATGAGGTCCCGTGATCCCAGCATTATTAACCAAGCCATGTAATGCTCCTGCTTGAGCGATGATAATTTCAATCATTTCTTTTACTTGAGAAAATGAGGTCATATCAGCCTGTAAAGCAATGACTTTCTTACCAGTTATATCAATAGAACGTGCTGTTTTTGTTACTTCCTCTAAATGCCGACCTGTAATAAAAACCGTAGCATCACGTTGAAATAGTAATTGTGCAATCCCTTCACCTACACCTGTACTTGCGCCAGTGACTAAAATCACTTTATCTTTAAAATAATCCATCATTTCGACTTTACCTCTTATCAATTACATCAAGTTTTATCAGGCAACCGCAAAATAATTAACCAAAGTTAACTATATGCCATCTTATTTGATTAACCTTAGTTAATCAATATAAAGTTTATTCACAATGAATGACCTGATAATATTAACTTTAGTTAACATAATTCATGAGATGGCGTATTTATGGAAAAGAGTGATTTAGAAAATGCATTGTCATTATTACAATGCACATTAGTCGCACAACGAACCCGTTATACCCCAGAGCAAGTTACTTGGGGTCAATATGATATTTTAGAATTATTGCGCTTACGAGGTGACTTAACCCCTTCTCAATTAAGTGACTCGTTGGCAATTTCAAGACAAAATTTATCGAAATTTATGCGGGGATTAAAATCTTTAGGATTTATTGCTCAAAATCGTTCTGAAAAAGACAAGCGTGAATTTATTACCCATTTAACGAATGAAGGTCGCGCTTTTTTAGCAAGAGCAGCATTAGGTCGAAAACAAAATGCCGAGAAAATAAGTAAATGTTTAACGCTCGGAGAACAAACATTATTTATTGAATTAAGTCAGAAAATTATTAATGCATTAACACCTGAAAAATCAGGTATAGATAATAATTAACTTCACCGCTTTAATGGCTTTAATAGCCCTTCTAAACCTTCAATTTTAATTGCTAAGGTCATCTCCATGAGTTGGCCAAGCTTACCTTCAGGAAACGCTCCTTTCTTTGCAAACCACAATAAATACTCTTCAGGTAAATCAACTAGCATACGCCCTTTGTACTTACCAAATGGCATTTGTGTGTTTGCTATATCGATAAGGTGCTGTTTCTCTAACATGTTCTCTACCACGTTGTCATTGAAGGAATAGAACCGATTATAGGGTAATTTAAAGATAAAAAAAGCAGTACCCGAAGGTACTGCTTGATTTTCTATCACTTGATTAGTGACTCAGTTTACATTGTTATTTTGTTCACATGCTATTTGTTTTATCTTCAGAGATTAAACAAACAGACCTGCAATAGCTGCTGATAAGAAGCTTACCAATGTAGAGCCAAACAGTAATTTCAGACCGAAACGAGAAACAACGTTACCTTGTACTTCGTTTAGACCTTTAATCGCACCTGCAACAATCCCGATTGAAGAGAAGTTAGCAAATGAAACTAAGAATACAGATAAGATACCAACAGAGCGTGGTGAAATTTCAGCAGCGATATCTTGTAAGCTACCCATTGCAACGAATTCGTTAGACACTAATTTAGTTGCCATAACACTACCAACACGTAATGCATCTTGCTCTGGCACACCAATAACCCATGCTAATGGATAGAAAACGTAACCTAAACAATCTTGGAAGCTAATACCGAAAATCATGCTGAAAATCGCATTCACTGCTGCGATTAATGCAATGAAACCAATCAGCATTGCAGCAACGATTAATGCCACTTTGAAACCCGCTAAGATGTATTCACCTAACATTTCAAAGAAGCTTTGACCTTCATGCAGATTACCCATTTGAATATCTTCTTCATTCTCAACAGAGTATGGGTTAATCACAGAAAGGACGATAAAGGTACTGAACATATTCAGTACTAGAGCAGCAACGACATACTTTGGATCTAGCATTGTCATGTATGCACCAACAATTGACATTGATACGGTTGACATTGCTGTTGCAGCCATAGTGTACATACGACGCTGAGACATTTTGCCTAATACATCTTTATAGGCAATAAAGTTCTCTGATTGACCAAGAACCAGTGAGCTAACTGCGTTGAATGATTCTAATTTCCCCATACCGTTCACTTTAGAAAGTACAGTACCGATAATGCGGATCACGAAAGGTAATACTTTGATATGCTGAAGAATACCAATTAATGCAGAAATAAAGATAATTGGACATAAAACATTCAGGAAGAAGAATGCTAAACCACCTTTCATCATGCCACCGAATACGAATTCAGTACCTTGTGCGGCATAACCTAATA
>JAEYFY010000330.1 GCA_023454395.1 Pseudomonadota bacterium | reverse complement strand
GTAATAACAGAAGTCGTAATTCTTTATTTTGTGGTATTTGTAGCAATAAAATAACAGCACCCTAACCACATAATGGGTGTGTAAGATAAAATTTTTGTATAAACCTTTTTGCATAAATAACAGAATGACATTCTCAATTCTGTCTTAAATAAGAAGGGCTTTACAAAAACAAGCAGTGATTATAATTCCAACGATTGCTGATACCAACACTTTTTATCAATAATCACTTTTTTCCAACGAGATAACGCAACTAAATAATGTTCACGAGAGATCTCAGTGGCACCTAACGAGGCAGTATGAGAGTTTAGCACCTGACAATCAAATAGTTGACCCCCATAACGAAGAAAATGGTTATAAAAAGCAATAAAGGCACATTTAGAAGCGTTATCTCTACGGCTAAACATAGATTCGCCACAAAAAACGGCACCCATGTTTACACCATATAATCCTCCAACGAGTTCATTACCTTCCCAAACTTCAACAGAGTGAGCTTCACCTTGTTGATGAAGTTCTTCATAACCTGCTTTGATATCAGGACCTATCCACGTTCCTTCTTCACGTACAGAACATGCTTCAATCACTGAAGCAAAGGCATGATTTAACGTAATTTTATAAGGCTGATGCCGAATAAATTTACGTAAACTGCGCCCAATATGCAAATTACCAGCCGGTAAAACGGCTCTTGGATCGGGTGACCACCATAATGGTTCTTCATTAGGGAAATACCACGGGAAAATACCCGATTGATATGCAACACGTAATCGTGAAAGGGAGATTTCTCCCCCTATCGCTAATAAACCATTAGGCTCTTTTAACGCTAAGTGAGGCTCTGGAAAATCTAAATCACTATCATCCAATTGAAACAACGGCATATTATGCCTCGTGAGTTGGTGTTAATAGAGCCTGCCTTTGATGAAATTTAGCATAATGCCCTTGTTGTTGTAACAACGAAGCATGAGTGCCTGTTTCAACGATTTTTCCGCCATCCATAACGCAGATTTTATCCATTTTATCTAAACCGTGAAGTCTGTGAGTGATCATTAATACAGCCTTGCCTTGGCAATGCTGATGTAAGAGTGCAAGGATCTGCTGTTCTGTATCGGCATCAAGGCCTTCTGTTGGCTCATCAAGCAATACAAGAGGGGCATTGTGGAGTAACGCTCTTGCCAGCCCTAAACGTCGCTGCTCGCCACCAGAGAGCTGTCTACCACCATCACCCATCCATGCATTTAAGCCTTCATCATTTTCAAGTAGCTGCCCAAGGCCCACTTGCTGAAGAACATCTTTAAGCTCTTCATCTGTTGCCTGTTCTTTGGCCATCAATAGATTTTCTCTTAATGTGTGGCTAAAGACATGAACGCGTTGAGGGACAACGGACATCATTGAACGTAATGTCGCTTCATCATAATCAGCAATAGGCAAATTATTTAAGCTGATAGTACCGTGAGTCGGATCAAAAGCCCGATTGATCAACTGCAACAGAGTCGATTTACCACACCCCGTTTTTCCTAATAAGGCAATGTGTTGTCCTGCTTCAATCGTTAAATCAACGTGATTGATGACTTGCATTGGTTGGGCTGGATAAGTAAAGCAAATATCGCGCATTGTAAGTGTGGCACGATTGTTTGTTTCTCCTCCTTTTTCAGGAAAAGTGACATCCGGTTTTTGCTCAATTAAATGAGAAATACGTGTTGCTGATGTCATTACTTGACCTAAATGCTGGAAAGCAACAGTAACAGGCGCTAAAGACTCAAATGCTGCCAATGCACAGAATGTAAATAAGGCAATTAACGCTTCTGGCATAAAACTATTGTCGATACCATCAGCCGCAAGCCATAAAATTAATGTTGCTGTTAGACCTGATGCAAGGATCATTAATGATTGCGATAAGCCGGTTAAGTTTGCTTGTTGTGCTTGTCTACGCAGCCATTTAGCTTCAAGTTGCGCCAAATTTTGTCTAAAACGAGGTAATGCGCCAAAAACAGTTAGTTCGGCTTGTCCTTGCAACATGCTGGTTAATACTGTGCGATATTGACCTCGTAAGTCGGTGAGATCACGGCCAATAGGTTTTCCTGCGTAGTAGAATACGAAAGGCAAAACAATCAGCAAGGTAAGCATAATGCCACCCAGCGTATTGGCTAAACGAGCATCGATTAAACCAAGACCAAACATAATTGCCATAATGACAACAAAAGCGGCAATAATAGGGGAAATAACGCGAATATAAAGGTGATCGAGCGTTTCAACATCAGCAACTAAGCGGTTAAGTAATTCACCTTGACGAAAACGCGCAATTCCACCCGGTGAAAGAGGGAGGATCTTTTTAAAAGTGAATACACGTAAGTGCGATAATACGCGAAACGTTGCGTCATGACTGACAAGTCTTTCAAAATAACGACCCGCAGTACGAAAAATTGCTGCACCTCGAACACCCGCTGCTGGTAGCATATAGTTAAAGCTATAAATACCCGCAAAACCCGCAAGAGATGTACCTGCTAAAAACCAGCCCGATAGTGTTAAAAGACCAATACTCGCCAGTAAAGTCAGAATTGCAAGGATAATCCCCAGCAATAACATAAACCAGTGACGGCGATAGAGCGCAAGAAAAGGAAGCAATACTCTCATGATTAAAGTTCCTCTTTACGATGAGCAAGAAGGCGAGCAAAAGTGCCGTTCTGTTGGCTTAATGATGCATAGGTGCCAGTTTCAATAATCTGACCTTTTTCCATCACCCAAATTTGGTCGTAACCTAATGTCTCTTCAAGTAGATGCGTAATAAGCAAGGTCGTTTGATTTAATGAGGCATTATTCAGCGCGTGCATAACACGTTGTTCACTATGAGAATCAAGGCTTGCTGCCGGTTCATCTAATAACAAAAATTGACAAGGCGACAATAAAGCACGCGCAACAGCAATACGCTGAGCCTGACCAACAGAAAGGCGTGCAGCACTATCGCCAATAATCGTATTTAAGCCGTCAGGTAACTCATGAATAAAATCACTGACATAGGCTTTTTCGATAGCAAGGTTGATTTGTTCATCACTGGCATTAGGATTGCTTAAGCGAATATTATCCAGCAAGGTTTGTTCGGGTAAATTCGGATTTTGACCAACCCAGCTTAAACATTGACGCCATGCTTCAGGCGAGAGTTGCGTCAATTCAACGCCATTAACTTTTAAGGAGCCACGATAAGGTAAAAAGCCGAGCAGCACATTTAATAGCGAGCTTTTGCCTGCACCACTTAGACCCACAATCGCAATTCGTTGATTAGGGTTAATAGTAAAGTTTAATGGACCTGCGAGTTTGACACCTTGATGAGATAGAATTTCTAGTTCATGAGCCGTTATCTCAATACTTTCTGTGGTATTAAGGCGCTCATTGCCTGTGAATTGTGGTTTTTCACCATCGGCTTCTAAAAACTCAACCAGAGATTCTGCTGCGCCAACGGCTTGTGCTTTGGCATGATAGTAAGTCCCTAAATCACGCAGAGGTTGGAAGAATTCAGGGGCTAAGATCAGCGCTAAAAAGCCTGAGAAAAGTGTGACACCTAAACCATAACTACCAAAACTGAGTTCACCTAAGTAAGAAAAACCAAAGTAAACAGCGACAACAGCAATCGAAACCGCGGTAAAGAACTCCAATACGCCTGATGAAAGGAATGCCATTCTTAGCACTTCCATTGTACGTTTGCGGAAATCTTCTGTTGCTTCGGTGATTTGTTTAACTTCTGCATTACCACGGTTAAATAACCGTAATGTATCTAACCCTCTTAATCTATCGAGGAAGTTACCACTTAAACGACCTAATGCGAGGAAGTTTCTGCGGTTAGCATCTGCTGCGCCTAATCCCACTAATGCCATAAATAGCGGGATCAGTGGGGCGGTGAAAAATAGAATCAAGCCAGCAGCCCAGTTAACAGGGACGATGGTGATAAGAATAAGGATAGGCACAATGGTAGCAAGATACATTTGCGGAATATAACGCGCATAGTAATCTTGCATATCTTCTATTTGCTCTAGAATAATTGTTGCCCAACTCCCTGCGGGTTTGCCTTTAACCCAAACAGGACCTAGCTCTTCAAGTCTATCAAGAACAATTTTACGAATTTGTTGCCTGACCGCCATACCACAGCGATAACCTACTCGCTCTCTTATCGCCATCACCACAGCGCGTAAGATAAAAATACCAATAAGGGTGAGAAAGGTAGGTATGTGCATATCACGATTCAGATTGTCCATGATAAATGCTTGAAGTAAAACAGCTAATAACCATGCTTGTGCAATAATTAATAAGCCGCTTACAACACCTAGGATCATTGATAGCCGTAGCCATCGACGGGCTGGAGCACTTTGCTGTTTCAGCCATCGAACCAATTCACTTTGTTTAGTTTTATCCATAAGAAAAGATTCAAATCTGCAGG
>JAEYFY010000102.1 GCA_023454395.1 Pseudomonadota bacterium | reverse complement strand
GGTAATCTTTTATGTAACGCTATCCTGATTTCCACTATAAATATCATTGTTTCAGATCAGATACAAGTTTTTTTCGAGCCGTAAATTAAATTGCTGACTTGTTTTAGCACAGATTGACTATTTAATTTAGCGCTAACGGGCAAATACCACCAATTATCTTGCGCAAAATGCTGGCATTTAACGGCATCCTTTTCTGTCATAATAAGGGGTTCTAAATCAGGTGTTAAGCCCTGTAATTCTTGAGCGCTATAATCACTATGATCACTAAATGCTTTTGTTGTGATTAACTCAATCCCTTTTGCATGTAAAGAGTTAAAAAATCGAGGTGGATGACCAATTCCAGCGATAGCAACAGCCTTTTTAATTTGCTGAACGGGTTTCTTTTCACCCGTTTTAAGATTAACAGCAATATCACCCTCTAGCACCATGCCTATCTCGTCACCTTGGCTTACTCCACCATTAACGATAATTGCATCTACTGAATTTAAGCGCCCTGCACGCTCCCGCATAGGCCCTGCTGGTAACCACCAGCCATTACCAAACCGACGTTGGCCATCAATAACAACAATTTCATAATTACGCTGTAATGCATAATGCTGTAAACCATCATCAGTGATGATCACATCAAGCTCGTATTGAGCTAATAATGCTTTCACGGCATCTCGTCGGTTAGGTGCAACCGCAACGGGAGCGCCTGTTCGATGATGAATCAATACAGGCTCATCACCTGCCATGGAAGGTGATGTTTCGGATGTCAAAAGTAATGGATAATGGTCTGATTTCCCGCCGTAACCACGAGACACAACACCTGGTTTAAATCCCTGCTGTATTAATTGCTCAACAAGCCATATCACAACAGGTGTTTTGCCATTTCCACCTGCGGTTAAATTGCCAACAATCACAACAGGAACGGGAGCTTTCCATGATGCTAACCATCCTTTCTGATATGCAAAGCGCCTTAACAGTGTGATCGCGCCATACAACCATGAGAATGGAAGCAATAGGATATAAAACCAAGATTTACCAGACCAAATCCGTTCAATCATTTGCCAAATTGCATCCTGTGAAGTTGAGCATAAATACCTTTTTTCTCAATCAAATCAAGGTGTGCGCCACGTTCAATAATTTCACCGTCTTCAATAACTAATATTTCATCCGCTTTTTCAATAGTTGATAAACGGTGAGCAATCACTAAAGAAGTTCTATTCTTCTGTAGTTCATCAAGTGCTGACTGGATAGCACGCTCTGATTCTGTATCTAGTGCTGATGTTGCCTCATCAAGAATAAGAATTGGTGAATCTCGCAGTAACGCTCTTGCAATTGCAATACGCTGACGTTGTCCACCTGAAAGTAACACACCATTTTCACCAATTTCAGTATCTAAGCCTTTATCCATTTTCTGGATAAAATCCATCGCATGAGCCATTTTCGCCGCTTTTTCAATATCTTCACGGGTATACTGTTCTTCACAAGCATAGACGATATTGTTTGCCACAGTTTCATTAAAAAGGTGAACATTTTGAGAAACTAGTGCGACTTGGTTACGCAAAGATTTCAATGTGTATTCACGAATATCATGACCATTAATCAATATCTCACCTTCATTAATGTCATAAAAACGTGTGATCAGGTTAGCGATAGTAGATTTACCTGAACCTGAACGTCCAACTAATGCAACAGTTTTTCCTGCTGGAATAGTAAATGACATGTTTTTCAGTGCTGGCGTATCTTTTGTGACATATTGGAAAGTGACATTACGAAACTCAATATCACCTGTTGGTTTTTTCAGTTCAAGCTTACCAGTGTCTTTTTCTTGCTCCATATCGAGGATAGCAAATAGTGTTTGACAAGCAGCCATACCACGCTGAAATTGAGCATTCACATTAGTCAGCGATTTCAATGGGCGCATTAATGCAACCATTGAGGAGAAAACAACCGTTATTGTACCCGCTGTTAATGTATCCATAATTTCAGGGAAGCTTGCTGCATACAGGACAAATGCTAATGCGAAAGAAGCAATCAATTGAATAATAGGATCTGAAATTGATGACGCAACAACCATACGCATACCTTGACGGCGAATATGATTACTCACATGATTAAAGCGTTTATTTTCAACTTCTTGACCATTAAAAATCAGAACTTCTTTATGCCCTTTTAGCATTTGTTCTGCACTAGTGGTCACTTGCCCCATACTATTTTGAATTCGTTTACTGATCGTTCTAAAACGAGTCGATACTAAACGGATAACAACAGCAACAATAGGCGCAATAACGATGAGGATCAGAGATAATTGCCAGCTATAGTAAAACATCAAACAGAATAGCCCGATGATATAAGCACCTTCACGGACAACAGTAATTAATGCACCTGATGATGAAGAGGCAACTTGTTCTGAATCATATGTGATACGAGAGAGTAAAGTCCCTGTTGATTGCTGATCGAAAAAGCTCACCGGCATTCCCATAATATGAGAAAACAGTCGGCGACGCATATTCATTACTACTTTTCCTGATACCCAAGAAAGACAGTAACTTGAAATAAAGTTAGATATACCACGCAGAACTATCAGTCCAATAACGGCAAACGGCATCCATTTTAATACGTCATTGCTGGCTTTACCAAAACCTTCATCAAGAAGCGGTTTTAATAAAGAAATCATAAATGCATCCACACCCGCATTGATAATTAGTGCAATTGCAGCAGTGATTAAACCCGCTTTGAAAAGTCGGATCATTGGCCATAGGCGGCGGAATGTTTGCCACGTTGATAGATCTATATCATTCATATATATTACCAAACTTTTAATAATTAGCCGGACATTCTACTCGGGAAACGTCAAAACACCAAACCACTGATGATACCAACGAGGTAAAATATCTCGTCTATAGGTAAATACATCAATATTATCTTGATTAAACTCGATAGAAACTTGCCCACTAATAGAGGTTGTTAGCCAGTTAATAGCTTCTTTTTTATAACGATGATGCACTTTATCAGAAGGTAAACGCCAAGGGCTATAACGAGCAGCAGAAACAAGCGCAAATTTGGGTGATACTGCTTGAATAAACATCAATGTGGATGATGTTTGACTGCCATGATGAGGAACTTGTAAAACATCTGCCTTCAGTTGTTCTTTTTTTACTCTTACTAATGAGGCTTCAGCTTCTTTTTCTATATCTCCCGTCAAAAGAATATTGTGCTTACCATCGCTGATATTAATCACACAGGATTGATTATTCTTCGGGGAGAGTGATTTATTCGGTGGCCATAATGCATCAAATTGAAGATCTTTCCACTGCCATGATTTATTGCTTAAGCAAGGTAAATGCGAAGGAGCGTCAAAACTACTGCGAATGCTTAAGTTAGGATAAGCTTTTATTAAATCCTTCATACCACCCGTATGATCAAGATGATCATGACTAATTATCAGTGCAACAGGTTTAAGCCGATGGCTTTTTAAATAAGGAATAATGACACTTTTTACAATTGAACCACCATTTCGCCAACGTATTCCGGTGTCATAAATAATCGCCTCCCCTTCTTTTTCAATAATAACCGCCAAACCATGTCCAACATCTAGCATAGACATTCGCCATTGATAGCGTGAAGAAGTTGAGAATTCACAATATATAATCGTCGCAATAGCCACAATACAAATAAAATGATGATGCCACCATGACATTTTGATGACTAAAATAATACCTATTCCCAAAAACCCTAATAATAAAGGGATAGCACCGCTATCTTGCCAAAATGGTAAAAATAATGGCACACACCAAAAAGCAAGATTAATAGAAAGATCAACCCAATGCCAAATTATCGGTTGTAAAAATGAGAGAAAAAATGTCAATAATCCAATCATTATTAACGGCACAGTAATAAAAGAAATAACAGGAACTGCCCATAAATTAACGATGAAACTAAAAAAATTAGCACCATTAAATAAATATAATTGAAATGGTAATAAAATAATTAATAAACCAAATTGTAAATGTATCAATCTTAAAATAAACCACCGCTTTTGATAATTATATTTAGTTTTTAATGGGTACATCCAATACCAAAAAATAATGGCGAATACAGCAGAAAATGAAAGCCAGAAACTGGCTGAAAGTATAGCAAGAGGTTCTACAATAAGAATGAGTGAAGCACTCCAAAGCGCCCATTGCCAAGGTAAAAATAATCGGCTCCCCCAATGCAAAATCACCCAAACGGTTAATCCAATAATAGCTCTTGTAGCGGGTATTCCCCAACCTGATAACGCAGCATAGAAAATACCACATAGCCAAGCGATAACTAATGGAAACTGTGGATTAATCCACCTTATAGGAAAAAGAAATTGAATACCTCTTGCAATAACCCAACCAGCAAAGGCAGCTAAACCTATATGTAAACCTGATATCACAATTAAATGTGCAACTCCTGTTTTCATATAAAGATCTTTTTTCTCAGGTTCGATATATCGTTTATCGCCTAAAACTAAAGCAATAATTTCACCTTTATTTTTTGCTGCTTGCCAATAAGCGGAGATAGTCTGAATAAGTTGAGTACGCAGTGATATATCATCTTGGATAAACTTAGCGGTCATCACTTTACCCGCTAACGTTTCTTTCATAGAAACGGCATATTTTTGGCTATCAAACCCACCTTCATTTAAATAGCTATGTACAGCTCTGAATCGAATTTTAAACTTCCAATATTGCCCTACTGCTATATTTTTAGGTGGATTTCGCCAATACACGTTAGCATAAACAGATGATGAAAAGAGCGTTTTTTTCGTAATAGGTATTTTGATAATAACGTTACCATCTGTTAATTGACGATACTCCATAACGTTGGTTTCAAGTGTTGCTATGTTATCAGCAAACTGTTCCGTTCTTGTCATTAACGATGACGCAACCATATTTGAATAAACCCAGAAAAATAGAGATATCGCTAAAAATCGGAATGAGCAAAAAGGAACAAATAATAGAAATAGTGCAACAAGAATAATAATAGAATAAATAGTTTGGCTAAAAAGTGTATGTTGAACTAATAACGGTAAGCAACCTAATATCATTGCTAAAGCAATATTATCTAAAGTTAACTTTGTGAAATAGAGTTTTTGAAAATAAGCTGAATGAAAGCACTTCCGTTTTATTGATACCATCCTTAACTCAAAAAAATTTATCATCCGATTTAATAAAATCATTTCCAGCATCCTTACCTTCAATCATTCTTTAAATATCATGATATTACCATTTAGTTAAAGAAAGACTTTTAGGTCATTTTTTAGCGATGCTTTATAAAAAGAAAAAGATCTCTTGTTACATACAATAAATTTTGCGAAGAAACTCGTAAAAAACAAAACAACTAAGTGATACAGGTAATTAAATAGAGAAATTACCACTAAAGCAGAATACAGTAGTAAAGAAGGAGCAAGAAAGGTAAGTACTAGAGAGATAAAATAAATAGAGCAAATTAATCAATTCAAGATGAGACATAAAAGATTGGAAAAGATTAGAGAGCAGAAAAATACACTAAACGTCATAATAATTGATAATAAAAAAACGGCACCTAAGCACCGTTTTTGAGAAAGTTAACTAACATCGTGCCATTTCGACAGGAGTTATTATTCCGTATAAATATTTACACGGTCACGTAACTCTTTACCTGGCTTAAAGTGTGGAACGTATTTACCTT
>JAEYFY010000194.1 GCA_023454395.1 Pseudomonadota bacterium | reverse complement strand
CTTAAACTGAACGAATTCAAAGGAAATATACGATGGCAGCTAAAGACGTCAAATTCGGTGTAGATGCTCGTAATAAAATGTTACGTGGTGTTAATGTTCTTGCAGATGCAGTTAAAGTAACTTTAGGCCCTAAAGGTCGTAACGTTGTTTTAGATAAATCTTTCGGCGCACCTGTTATTACTAAAGATGGTGTATCTGTTGCTCGCGAAATTGAACTCGAAGATAAATTCGAGAACATGGGTGCACAGATGGTGAAAGAAGTTGCTTCTAAAGCCAATGATGCGGCAGGTGATGGTACTACAACTGCAACAGTATTAGCACAATCAATCATTGCCGAAGGCTTAAAAGCAGTTGCCGCTGGCATGAACCCTATGGATCTGAAACGCGGTATCGACAAAGCTGTTGTTGCAGCTGTCGAAGAACTGAAAAAACTGTCTGTTCCATGTTCAGATACTAAGGCGATTGCTCAAGTTGGTACAATTTCTGCTAACTCTGATGAAACCGTTGGTACTCTGATCGCGCAAGCGATGGATAAAGTAGGTAAAGAAGGTGTTATCACCGTTGAAGAAGGTACTGGCTTAGAAGATGAGTTAGATGTTGTTGAAGGTATGCAGTTTGACCGTGGTTATCTGTCTCCTTACTTCATCAACAAACCTGAAACGGGCACAGCAGAATTAGAAAACCCATTCATTCTGTTAGTTGATAAAAAAGTTTCTAACATCCGTGAATTACTGCCTGTCTTAGAAGGCGTTGCTAAAGCTAACAAACCTCTGCTTATCATCGCAGAAGATGTTGAAGGTGAAGCACTGGCAACATTAGTTGTGAACAACATGCGTGGTATCGTTAAAGTTGCCGCTGTTAAAGCTCCTGGCTTTGGTGATCGTCGTAAAGCAATGTTGCAAGATATCGCAACATTAACTAACGGTGCTGTGATTTCTGAAGAAATCGGCATGGAGTTAGAAAAAGCAACATTAGAAGACTTAGGTCAAGCAAAACGTGTTGTTATCAACAAAGACACAACCACTATTATTGATGGTTTAGGTGATCAAGACGCTATCAGCGGTCGTGTATCTCAAATCCGTCAACAAATCGAAGATGCAACTTCAGATTATGACCGTGAAAAATTACAAGAACGCGTTGCTAAATTAGCCGGCGGTGTTGCAGTAATTAAAGTTGGTGCAGCAACTGAAGTTGAAATGAAAGAAAAACGCGCTCGTGTTGATGATGCTCTGCATGCAACTCGTGCAGCAGTTGAAGAAGGCGTTGTTGCGGGTGGTGGTACTGCGCTGGTTCGTGTTGCTAACGCTCTGCGTGAGATGGTTGGTGATAACGAAGAACAAACAGTGGGTATCCGTGTTGCATTACGTGCAATGGAATCTCCAATGCGTCAAATCGTTGCTAACGCAGGTGAAGAACCTTCAGTTGTTGTAAACAATGTGAAAGCAGGTGAAGATAACTATGGTTATAACGCTGCAACTGATGTTTACGGCGATATGATTGATATGGGTATCTTAGATCCAACTAAAGTTACTCGTTCAGCACTGCAATTTGCGGCATCTATCGCAGGTCTGATGATCACAACAGAAGCGATGATCACAGATTCACCTAAAGACGATAAAATGGATTTAGGTGGCGCTGGTGGTATGGGCGGCATGGGTGGAATGGGCGGCATGATGTAATTCATCAGCTTACTGTTTTACAAAGAAAACCCGAGCTTAGGCTCGGGTTTTTTTATGTCTAATTATAATTGAGATTTAAAAATCACTATTGTAAATCAATACTTAGTGAGCAAAGCATTTCGAAAACTTTCAAAAAAATATTTGATATCTTCTCGTCAAATCCGATATTGGGCGCGAATTGTCGCTTCTGGAGTTTGGATCAGATCCTGTATATCTTATTATTGGTATACATAACAACCCCTTTTTTGGGGGGAATTTGTCAACATAAATCCCATATTATGCTTTTAATGTACAATATCATCTCTTGTATAGAGTTCCCCTCCAATAATTGGATTGCCAATTATGGTCTTTTTATGCTGTTTTATTTCAGAATTATCAGATAATTCATTTTTTATATAATTAGAAACAACTTATTTCTTTACAATTAGGCAACAGATCGTTTTTACTGCACCGCTTAAAAAATATTAAATAATTGGGGGTGCTCACCATGTCTGTCGTTGCCATTGTGCTTATTTTTCTTTTTGCCGTGATTGTGAGTGTATTTATCTCACGATTGCTGTCAGAAAAAATTCCTCTGCCATTGATCCAAATAGCTGTGGGGGCTTGTTTGTCGATTTTTGGTTTTGAAGTGGCTTTTGATCCTCATCTTTTCTTGTTTCTCTTTATTCCACCGCTTCTATTTTTAGATGGTTGGCGTATTCCTAAAGAGGCGTTATTTCAAGAAATTAAACCGATTATGTCATTGGCGATCGGTTTAGTTGTTGTCACCGTAATTGGGATGGGCTTTTTTATTCATTGGCTTATTCCTTCCATTTCGCTTGCGATTGCTTTTGCCTTAGCGGCGATTTTGTCACCGACCGATCCTGTTTCAGTCTCCGCGATGACTGTAAATTCACCACTTCCTTCACGTATGACACATATTTTAGAAGGGGAGTCGTTGCTTAATGACGCTACAGGCTTAGTCTGTTTTAGCTTTGCGGTCGCAGCGGCATTAACAGGCTCTTTTTCTATTGCTTCAGCAACGGGGCAATTTTTATTAGTTGCTTTAGGTGGTGCTGCGATTGGTTTGATTGTGGCTGGCGTGATTGGGCGATTAAATCAGTTTTTGGTTAAACGTACCGGTGAAGATCCGGCTATCCAAATCTTGATCAGCTTGTTGATGCCGTTTATTGCGTATTTATTGGCAGAGCATTTCCATGTATCGGGGATCCTCGCAGCAGTTGTTGCTGGTATTGCAATGCACTACGAAAAAATTGTCGGTCGTATGCAAGCTGCCACTCGTATGCAAAGTAAAGCAGTTTGGGATACCGTTCAAGTTGCGCTTAATGGGATGATTTTTATTCTATTAGGTGAACAACTTCCTGCAATGTGGAAGATTTTACCTGAAGTGACGCAATCCGCAGGTGCAACTAATCCTTGGGCTGTTTTAGGTTATATCATCGTTATTACAATAGGGCTTGCTGTACTACGTTTTACATGGGTGTGGATCTCTATGTCACTGACAGTATTCCGCTCTCCTGATAAACGTTTATCTCGCCATGATCTGCGCTTAATGGCGATTATGGCAACGGCTGGTGTCAGAGGGGCGATTACGCTAGCGGGTATCTTAACCTTGCCTTTATTAATGACAGACGGCTCACCTTTCCCAACACGAGATCTCGCCATTTTTATTGCGATGGGCGTTATTCTCTGTTCATTATTGATAGCCACAATTGCATTGCCGATTTTAACTAAAGGGCTATCAGAAGATTTACCTTATGAAAATGATGAAATTCGTACGCGTTTAGCGTTAAACGAAGCGGCGATTGCGCATATTAATGAGTTAATGAACCAGCCTTGTGAAGATCTTGATGAGATGTCACTACGCAATGAAGCCGGTTCGCATTTATTAGAAATTTATAGTCGTCGCCTTGATAGTGAAGACAGTGTGCAAGAAGGAGCGCTTGATCTGAAACGCTTGTTTAGCATGGAGCGTCAGTTATCGCGCAGTGCGTTAAAAATAGAGCGTGATACATTACAGCAGTTACGTAAATCACGTCATATTAGCGAGCATATTTTTCATCGTTTACGCCATGAATTAGATTTAAAAGAAGAAGCGTTGAATCATCATTTGAGTTAATTTAAGTCGATATTATCTTCAGACAGCGATTTGCTGTCTGAAGATGTTAAAAAATGAACAAATTATGTGTTCGTTCTCGCACTGTGTAGGTTGAAAATCAGTCTGATCATTTTAAAAGCATAAAAGCGGTGTAGAATAGGGGCATTATTGCTTTGTCTATCTCAAAGCCGAATTTGTACGTTAAAATAAGTTTAAAGCGAAAATAATATCTTAAGGCTATTGGCTAATGTGAGATAGTGATGATGATTTATTTTTGCGCATAAGAGAGATGACAAGGTATATTGTTGTCATTACTAAACGGACACTCAAATAAATGAGGGGATCATGCGAATTAAATTGTTATTGGGAGCTGCAGCCGCGTTGTTACTAGCAGGCTGTTCTGCAACAAACACATTAAGCTCTGCTGGCTCACAGGTACAAATCACTGATACGCAACCAGGCAGTGAATGCCAATTACTAGGAACAGTGACAGGTGTTCAAAATAACTGGTTATCAGGTTCCCGTACTGAAAGCCAATCACTGCGAGGCGCTGCTAACGATCTACGTAATAAAGCAGCTGCAATGGGTGGTAACGTTATTTTTAACGTTGGTACTGGCGCAAGTAGCTTTGTTGATAGCTTTGCACCATTAGATAGCAAAATGAGTGGACAAGTTTATAAGTGTCAGTAATTGAATACGTGGTTACTTTTTAGGTACCAAGACCTGACCTCAATATTTCTTTTCTTTGGGGTCAGGTTTGTTTTTTATTATTAAAGGCAACTCTATTGAGTATTTAGATCTGCTTAATAGCCTCTTTTATCTCGATGTCACCATCTAATATAGGAATACATTTTTTAAAGGTATTCTTCTTGTCTAAAATTTCAGCAAGCGTTAAGGCTACATTATCAATAGATATTTCGCCATCAGCGGGTATTTCTTCTTTTTTTGTGCAGATCTTATGTGTTCCTGAGTGTTCAGTTAAATAACCAGCTTGAATTATTGTGTAATCGAGGTTGGTCTGGTTGATCAGATAAAGATCTGCAAAATATTTAGCAGTAAAATAATCAACTAATGTGGTCCATTTATCAGGTAATAAAGAATTTACTGCACTAAGCATGATATATCTTTTTATACCTTTCTCCATGGCAATTTGCATGGTTTTTACGGCACCATGTAAATCAACCTGTAATAGATCTTCCCCTCTAGAGCCTGTTGTAAAATAGATGGCATCTAAATGTTCAGGGAATTTATGAGAAATGGAAGACAAAGGTTTTGTGATATCGAGTTCAATTTCACGATAATGTGAATCTTTGATTTTAGATAAGTGTGAGATTTTTCTGGTAGTTCCGATGACATGGTGTCCATTAGCTAATAATGTTCCAACTAATTTATGCCCAACTCGACCTTTAGCACCGATTACCATTATGTTCATATTGTCTCCTCAATACTATTTAAGTGTTCACTGATTTAAAAGACAAAAAAGCACCAAAGAAGGTGCTTTTTCATAATAAAAGAAAGTGAACATAACTTAATTAGATAAATGATTTTTTATGAAAATTATCACCAAACCTATCTTTATAGTGTAGTCACTTTTGTGTAATTATGTTGGGTTAATTATATTATCTAAACGTAAATAGTGTCGGTTAGCATCAGGGATCATTCTTGACGTAGCCCAAGATCTAATAACGTCTTACTTGGTTCACCACCAATTTCACGCGTGAGTTTAGGCACCATATAACCTGAAACTAAACTCATTAGTGCTTTCATGATTTCTCTTGCTTCACTGTCTGGCACCATAAAGTGAGCAGCACCTTGCACTTTATCGAGAACATGTAAGTAATACGGCATAACGCCAGCATCAAATAGTGCGCGACTTAAATCCGCAAGGACTTCAGCACTGTCATTAACACCGCGTAATAACACACCTTGATTCAATAAAGTGACATTGGCATTTTTTAGCTTTGAGCAGGCTTCTCTCAATGCATCATCAATTTCATTAGCGTGATTGGTGTGCAATACCATAATATTTTGCAAACGTGATTGTTGCAGGCGTTTGCATAGCGTGTCAGTAATACGTGCAGGAATAACTACCGGCAAGCGAGAGTGGATACGCAAGCGCTTAAGATGAGGAATAGCCTCTAATTGTGTAATTAACCAATCAAGCTCCTCATCTTTTGCCATAAGGGGATCTCCCCCTGAGAAGATGATTTCATCGAGTTTTGAGTTATTTTTGATATACTCAATTGCTTTTTGCCAATTCGCTTTGTTTCCTTTGTTATCTTCGTAAGGAAAATGACGACGAAAACAGTAGCGGCAATTGACCGCGCAACCACCTTTGACCAGAAGCAATGCACGATTCTGATATTTATGTAATAAACCTGGCACCGCATTTTGTTGCTCATCTAACGGGTCCGTAGAAAATCCCGGTGTTATGGTAAATTCAGCATTTG
>JAEYFY010000166.1 GCA_023454395.1 Pseudomonadota bacterium | reverse complement strand
GTGCGAATGTCTAATGCACGTACCATGTCTTTTTCACGACCATCAATACGTGGTTCGCCAGCTAATACGCGAGCACGAACGATGTTTTTCTCAAGACCTGAGAAGATTTCGCTGATTTCAGCTTCATCTAAAGTTTCGTCTTCAGCAACTAACGTTGCGATAACTTCATCACGGATTGCTTCGATTTGTTCATAACGCTCTTGTTTCTCAGTGATACGGTAAGCATCACCAATACGAGCTTGTGCTAGTTGTGCAATACGGTCATGTAAAGTTTGGTTGATAGCTTCTGGCGCCCAATCCCATTTTTCTTTACCCACTTCTGCAACTAATGCATTGATGTTTTCGATCACAACTTGTTGTTGATCATGACCAAATACGACTGCACCTAACATTTCTTCTTCTGATAATAAATCAGCTTCTGATTCTACCATCAGTACCGCGCCTGCAGTACCTGCAACCACTAAGTCTAATTTGCTAACTTTCAGCTCATCAACAGTTGGGTTTAGAACATATTGTCCATCGATAAAACCAACACGAGCGCCACCGATAGGACCATTGAATGGAACACCTGACAGCGCTAATACCGCAGAAGCACCAATCATTGCAACGATATCTGGGTTAACTTGTGGGTTAACTGAAACAACGGTAGCAACGATTTGAATTTCGTTTAAGAAACCTTCTGGGAATAATGGACGTAAAGGGCGGTCAATTAAACGTGCAATTAACGTTTCGCCTTCACCAGGACGACCTTCACGGCGGAAGAAGCTACCTGGGATACGACCAGCAGCGTATGAACGCTCTTGGTAGTTAACTGTTAATGGGAAGAAATCTTGTCCAGCTTTAACTTTTTTCTTAGCAACAACGGTAACAAAAACAGCAGTGCCGTCCATGTCAACCATAACAGCGGCTGTTGCTTGACGAGCCATCATACCTGTTTCTAACGTAACAGTATGTTGACCGTATTGAAATTTACGAACTGTAGGATTCAGCAAAATAATATCCTTTATCTTATTGTCGCCAGATGTTTAGCGACGATGAATGATCTTTTCTCCGCTACGTCCCCTCGCGACTAATGAAAATATTGACCATTGAGTGATAAATACTTTCATTAGCCGCGCGAATTGTCGTAACTAGAGAGACTAAATAACAATCACCACATTAAAACATAACGACTAATATTAAAAATAGCACTTTCTAGTAGAAAAGGGGCCAACAGGCCCCTTTCCACTGAAACTCGCTTGATTAGCGACGCAGACCTAAACGTTCAATCAGTGCAGAGTAACGAGCAACATCTTTACGTTTCAGGTAGTCCAGCAGATTACGACGGCTGGAAACTTTACGCAGCAGACCACGACGGCTGTGGTGATCTTTTTTGTGCTCTGAAAAGTGACCTTGCAGGTGGTTGATTTCTGCAGTCAGCAGTGCAATCTGAACTTCGCTTGAGCCAGTATCGTTAGCATCACGACCAAATTCAGCAACGATTTGTGCTTTCGCTTCAGTACTTAGAGACATAATAAACTCCAAATTAAGTAAAATTTTCAGATAGCCAATCTCTAATTCAGCTATCCAACTCAGCCACCTAAACAGATAGCCGCATTATTCTACGCTTCAAACACTTTTAGCGCAAGATTGCTATTAAGTGTTATCTTGTGCGCTATAGTCCACAACCACTCTTTTCGGAGCGACGAGACCATCTTTAATGATAGCAAGACCAATGAATTTTTTTTCATCGCCTTCAGTTACTCTTACCCATTCGCCTTCATTAATGTCATGATTAACACGAACAGGTTGCCCCAACTTGAGATAACTCGCAATAATCGTGGTCAAATTCACAACAGGAAAATGTGCAACAGCGGTATCCATAGGCAATAACAGTGCATCAAGCGCTAAGAAAGGATCTTCTTGCGCAGTTTGTGCACTCTCTATCATCGCGCTTAATTGCGCTAACGTTACCATTCGTTCTTTAGGATAATCTGCGACTTCTAATCGACGTAAGAAAATGACGTGAGCGCCACATTGTAATTTCTCACCAAGATCATCAATAATTGTTCGAATGTAAGTACCTTTAGAACAATGAATTTCCAGCTCTAGCTCATCACCTTCCCAGCGAATAAACTGAAGTTCATAAACCGTGATAGGTCTTGCTTCACGCTCAACTTCAATACCTTGTCGGGCATATTCGTAAAGCGGTTTACCTTGATGTTTTAAAGCGGAGTACATTGAAGGGACTTGCAATGTTTCGCCGCGAAAACTATCTAAGGCATCATCTAAAGCCTGTTGTGTAAATTGTACTGGGCGCTCTTGAATAACCTCACCATGTGCATCAGAGGTATCTGTTCGTTGCCCTAAACGTGCAATAACACGATAACGCTTATCAGAATCCAATAGAAACTGTGAAAATTTTGTTGCTTCACCTAAACAAATAGGGAGCATACCTGTTGCTAAAGGATCCAATGCCCCAGTATGCCCTGCCTTACTGGCATTAAACATACGGCGGACTTTTTGGAGTGCATCGTTAGAGGAAATATCTTGGGGTTTATCGAGTAGCAATACGCCGTTAATCTCACGCCCCTTACGACGACGCCCCATTATTTATCCTCTTTATGACGACGCTCTTCATCGCTTTTAACGACGTTAGAAACTAAGTTAGACATACGCATACCTTCAACTAATGAGTTGTCATAAGCAAATGTCAGTTCAGGCACAATACGTAAACGCATCGCTTTACCTAATAAAGAACGAATAAAACCAGCGGCTTCATTAAGTGCAGTTAAACCATCTGCAACCATCTCTTCTTCGCTTTTTTCACCACCTGATAAGTTTAAAAAGGTGACAAATACTTTGGCATAAGCCAAATCACGAGAAATTTCAACGCCAGAAACCGTTGCCATTCCAATACGGGGATCTTTGACTTCGCGTTGTAAAATGATAGCGATTTCTTTTTGCATTTCCTGAGAAACACGCTGACTACGGCTAAAATCTCTTGCCATTTTATCTCTCCCTGACAATAGGGTATCGCCCTGATTGTCATTGTTAATTCAAATCTAAAATCAATGATATCTAAAGAGTATACATGAAGTGATATTTAACAACCGCTTTCTCTGATTTCTTTCTTTAGAAATAAAATGTTTCTTTGGTGCTATTTTACCCTGTTATTTCACTTTCATAAATTACTGAAAGGCAATCTATTTCGGTTATGTTGAAAAATGGAGAGGAAATAAGAGGAGAATACAGCAAAGACAGGAATAAGAAGGGAGCCATTAAGCTCCCTTTTAAAACAAAACGGACTAAATTAATCAATAGAACGTTTGATTTCGATAACTTGGAAGACTTCAATCATGTCGCCAACACGGACATCGTTGTAGTTTTTCACACCGATACCACATTCCATGCCGTTACGTACTTCGTTGACGTCATCTTTAAAGCGACGCAGTGACTCCAGTTCGCCTTCATAGATAACCACGTTATCACGTAGAACACGAATTGGGTTATTACGTTTGATGTTACCTTCAACCACCATACAGCCCGCAATCGCGCCAAATTTAGGTGATTTAAACACATCACGGACTTCTGCAAGCCCCATGATTTCTTGTTTATATTCAGGTGCCAACATACCGCTCATTGCCAGTTTGATTTCGTCAATCAGGCTATAGATAACGGAGTAGTAACGTAAATCAACGCTTTCTTGTTCAATGATACGGCGAGCAGATGCATCAGCACGAACGTTAAAGCCAAGAATGATTGCGTTAGAAGCCGCTGCTAATGTTGCGTCAGTTTCAGTGATACCACCTACGCCTGAACCGATGATTTTCAGTTTAACTTCATTAGTAGACAGTTTAACTAAAGCATCAGTGATCGCTTCACAAGTACCTTGAACGTCTGTTTTCAGAACGATGTTCAGTTCAGAAGTTTTACCTTCTTCCATGTTAGCGAACATGTTTTCCAGTTTAGATTTCTGCTGACGAGCCAGTTTAACATCGCGGAATTTACCTTGACGGTATAATGCAACTTCACGCGCTTTCTTCTCGTCACGAACAACTGTTGCTTCATCACCTGCAGAAGGAACGTTAGACAGACCTAAAATCTCAACTGGCATTGATGGGCCAGCAGATTGAACGTCTTGACCTAATTCGTTACGCATCGCACGAATACGACCGTATTCGAAGCCACACAGAACGATGTCGCCTTTATTCAGTGTACCTTCACGGACAAGAATAGTTGCAACTGGGCCACGACCTTTATCAAGGTAAGATTCGATAACAACACCGCTTGCCATACCTTCTTTAACTGCTTTCAGTTCAAGAACTTCCGCTTGTAAAAGAATAGCATCCAGCAGCTCGTCGATACCTAAGCCTTGTTTTGCAGATACGTGCATAAACTGAGTTTCGCCGCCCCACTCTTCTGGCAGGATGCCATATTGAGACAGTTCAGTTTTAACGCGATCTGGATCAGCTTCGTGTTTATCAATTTTGTTCACTGCAACAACAACAGGTACGTTTGCCGCTTTTGCGTGTTGGATTGCTTCGATAGTTTGTGGCATTACACCATCATCTGCCGCAACAACCAGAACAACGATATCCGTTACCTGAGCACCACGAGCACGCATTGAAGTAAACGCGGCGTGACCTGGAGTATCAAGGAAGGTGATTTCACCTTTGTCAGTTTTAACGTGGTAAGCACCGATATGCTGGGTAATACCACCCGCTTCGCCTGATGCTACTTTCGTTGAACGAATGTAGTCCAGTAATGATGTTTTACCGTGGTCAACGTGACCCATGATAGTCACAACAGGTGCACGAGATACTGCGCTTTCTTCGCCAGTATCACGATCGCTCATGACTTGTTCTTCTAACTCGTTTTCACGACGTAAGATAACTTTATGACCCATTTCTTCAGCAACAAGCTGTGCAGTTTCTTGGTCTAAAACCTGATTAATGGTCGCCATAGCACCCATTTTCATCATAGTTTTGATAACTTCAGACCCTTTTACTGCCATTTTGTTAGCAAGTTCAGCAACAGAAATAGTCTCACCGATAACAACATCACGGTTTACAACAGCCGCTGGCTTATTGAAGCCTTGCTGTAATGAGCTACCTTTACGTTTACCTTTCTTGTTAGTACGGCCAGCAGCGCGTGCTTCTTCACGATCTGCTTTTTCAGAATGGCGATTGTTTTTCTTAGGACGAGGAGCCTTAGCGTTGCGACCACGACCGCGGCCACCTTCAACTTCAGCATCACTTTCATCTTCTGCATCACGAGCGTAACGTGATGTTGTTACATGATAGTCTGAGCCTTCAGTTTCTGGTGCTTTAGGTTCAGCAGTCCATTTTTCAGCATTTTCTTCAGCTAAACGACGTGCTTTTTCTGCTGCAACTCGTGCTTCTTCTTCCGCTTTACGGCGCTGTGTTTCTTCCGTTTTACGCTTCAGTTCAGCCTGTTCAGCATTGCGACGTGCTTTTTCCTGATCTGCTGCTTTATCAGCTTTTGGTTTATCGTTTTGTTTCACTTTATCTTTTTCCGCTGCTTCGCGCTTAGCTAATTCCGCTGCTTCACGTTTTGCTTCTTCAGCTTCACGTTTCGCTTTTTCTTCGGCGTCTTTCTTTGCCTTTTCAGCTTCACGTTTTGCTTTTTCTTCAGCTTCGCGCTGTGCTTTCTCTTGTGCTTCGCGCTGGGCTTTTTCTTCGGCTTCGCGATGCGCCTTTTCTTCCGCTTCACGCTGAGCTTGCTCATCCGCTTGCGCTTTTTCAACGGCGTCACGGTTCACATAAGTGCGTTTTTTGCGGACTTCGATGGCTACTGATTTACTTTTGCCACCTGTACCAGGAACACTTAACGTACTGCGCACTTTGCGTTGTAACGTTAATTTTTCTGGTTGGTTGGTTGATACGTCTTTATCACGATTCAACCAAGCCAGTAAGGTTTCTTTCTCTTTTTGGGAGACAGAATCAGAGACGGTCTTCTTAATACCGGCATCAGCAAACTGCTGTACCAAACGTTCAACCGGTGTCTGAATCTCTTCTGCCAGTGATTTTACTGTTTCATCTGTCATTCTGTTCCTTCCTGCTCAGTTGTTACGCATCATTCCCAAACCAGCAGATATTACGTGCGGCCATAATGAGTTCGCCTGCGCGCTCACTATTTAAACCTTCAATATCAGTTAGGTCGTCGATACCCTGTTCGGCAAGATCTTCCAGTGTGCAGATACCACGGGCAGCTAGATCAAATGCTAAAGAGCGCTCCAAGCCTTCGAGAGCTAATAAGTCCTCGGCTGGCTGGTTATCGCCTAGGCTTTCTTTTTGAGCTAATTCAATCGTTGTTAGTGCAGCTTTTGCTCTCTCACGTAGAGCTTCAACGGTGTCTTCATCTAATCCGTCAATAGCCAGCAGTTCACTGATTGGCACATAAACTAACTCTTCAAGGGTAGAGAAACCTTCTTCAACTAAAACAGTTGCGAAGTCTTCATCAATGTCGAGATGCTTAGTAAATATTTCAATGGCTGCGTTTGCTTCTGCCTGATGTTTTGCATTCAGTTCATCAGCAGTCATGACGTTTAATTCCCACTTGTCATCACCACGATGTTTTTTCAGTAACTGTGCTGCCAGACGAACGTTTTGACCATTACGGCCGATTGCCTGTGCAAGGTTACTACTTTCAACTGCAACATCCATTGTACATTTGTCTTCATCAACAACAATAGAAGCAACATCTGCCGGAGCCATTGCATTAATGACGAATTGTGCAGGATTATCATCCCACAGAACAATATCAATTCGCTCGCCGCCCAATTCGCTGGAAACGGCTTGTACACGCGCACCACGCATACCAACACAAGCACCCACAGGGTCAATACGCTTGTCGTTAGTTTTTACTGCGATTTTGGCACGAGAACCTGGATCACGCGCTGCAGCTTTAATTTCAATGATTTCTTCGCCAATTTCTGGTACTTCAATACGGAAAAGTTCAACCAGCATTTCAGGGCGAGAGCGTGTCACGAAAAGTTGCGCACCACGGGTTTCTGTACGTACGTCGTATAAAACACCACGTAAACGGTCACCTGGGCGGAAGTTTTCACGCGGTAACATATCTTCGCGTAAAATAACCGCTTCGGCGTTATTACCTAAATCTAAAGTGATATTTTCACGGTTCACTTTCTTCACAACACCTGTGATAATTTCGCCTAATTGTTCGCGGAATTGATCAACAACCATTGCTCTTTCAGCTTCACGTACTTTTTGTACGATAACTTGTTTAGCGGTTTGTGTTGTAATACGGTCGAAAGTAACAGATTCAATCTGATCTTCAATATAACCACCTAGTTCAATACTAGGATCTTCATATTGAGCAGCTTCAAGTGTGATTTCACGAGTTGGTTGAGTCACTTCATCAACAGCAACCCAACGACGGAATGTATCAAAGTCACCGGTTTTACGGTCGATACATACGCGAACATCAATTTCTTGCTCGTATTTTTTCTTAGTTGCTGTCGCTAGTGCGGTTTCCAGTGCTTCAAAAATCTTTTCACGAGGAAGAGATTTTTCGTTAGAGACCGCTTCCACAACAGCCAGAATCTCTTTGTTCATCCTAGTTGCCTCTTCAAAACTTAAAAGTGGGGTACCAGGTTAGCTTTCTGGATGTTGCTCAGTGCGAACACTTCGTCTTTACCATCCACAGTAACCGTGATCATTTCGCCAGCGACAGACTTAATAATGCCCTGCCATTTACGGCGGTTTTGCATTGCAATTCGTAATACGATAGCGGCTTCTTCGCCGATAAATTGCTCATAATGCGTTGCAGTGAATAAAGGTCGTTCTAAACCAGGAGATGAGATCTCAAGGTTATAAACCGTTTGAATTGGATCTTCAACATCCAGCACAGCACTGACCTGGTGGCTAACATCAGCACAATCATCAACAGTGATACCGTCTTCACTATCAATATAGATGCGCAATGTTGATTCTCGGCCACGAATAAACTCAAGACCGACAAATTCAAAGCCTAATGCTTCTACTGGTGCTGAAACCATCGCTGTTAATTTTTGCTCTAATGTGGACAAACCCACCCCCAAGGCATAAAAAAAGGGCCTATAGCCCAGTATTCTATTCTCTGATAACAAAAAACCCCGAAATTCGGGGCTTTATGCAACTGGACCCTGTAACTTGCCATTCGAGAATAACCTCTTCTTACGGCACATTCCACTCAGGATCATAATCGGTTCAACAAGATGATTAATGAGAAAAGTGCTGTATTGTTAGAAGTGGTTGCGGGGGCCGGATTTGAACCGACGACCTTCGGGTTATGAGCCCGACGAGCTACCAAGCTGCTCCACCCCGCGTTCGAAAAACGTGGCAAATTTTACGCTGATAACAAGCAAAACGCAAGCTATCTGGAATAATGGTGCCGAGAACGGGACTTGAACCCGTACGCCCGTTTTATAGGCACTACCACCTCAAGGTAGCGTGTATACCAATTTCACCACCTCGGCACTTAATGAGACTGTTACTGCGTAAAAATTAACAATCTCATTTAAATCTTTACTTAGTTTACTGCGGAATATCTGTATTTGCTGGCGCTACAGGCGCTGCTAATTGCTCAGCTTTTTTAGCTTCTTCTGTAGTCTGCTCGATAGACATCCATTTGCTGTCTTCACGTACAGTTTTATTGGCACTTAGATTACCTAAAATAAGGGCAAGTACAATAAAAGCTGTCGCTAAAACAGCGGTCATACGGGTCATAAAGTTAGCTGAACCGCTTGAACCAAATACTGTACCGGAAGCACCTGCACCAAAAGAAGCGCCCATATCAGCACCTTTACCCTGCTGTAACAGGATCAGACCAACTAGCCCTGTTGCTACAATGATAAGAATAACAATGAGTGCCGTATACATTTGCGTTACCTTTTCTATGGAACTTATCGTCTTAACGATAACCTTCGATTGCTTCACCCGCTTTAGTTCAAGACCTTACTAAGCGGGTGTGAATACTAACCAAAGCTGAACTGACAAGCAAGGTTATTTTTCTACAAAGTGATTGATTGAAGAAAAAAGCATCAATTAACCAACGTGCTTCACAGCGTCTGCAATACGATTTGCCATCGCTGTGACTTGCTCTTCATTTTCACCTTCAACCATGACACGAATTAAAGGTTCTGTTCCTGATTTACGCAGCAATACACGACCTTTACCAGCCAGTTCTTCTTCAACCGCTTTAGCGACTTTCTGAACTTCTGGTGTTTGTAGTGGATCGTGGCTACCGGTAAAACGAACATTCACTAAAATTTGTGGTAATAGTTTCATGCCACTACATAGATCATGCAGACTCATATGGTTACGTACCATTGCACTTAAAACTTGTAAACCAGCAACAATACCATCACCTGTCGTCGTTTTATCTAATAAAATAATGTGACCTGAGTTTTCAGCACCTAAACGCCAGCCTTTCTCTTGTAATTTTTCAAGCACATAGCGGTCGCCCACTTTTGCTCTGACAAAAGGAATACCCAGTTGTTTCAGTGCAATCTCTAATCCCATATTGCTCATTAGAGTACCAACTGCACCACCGCGTAATTGACCTTGGCGTAACGCTTCTCTCGCAATAATGTAGAGAATTTGGTCACCATCAACTTTTAGACCTTGATGGTCAACCATGATGATACGGTCACCGTCACCATCAAAAGCTAAACCAACATCAGCGCCTTCTTCTAATACGCGTTTTTGCAACATACGAACATCTGTTGCGCCACACTCTTCATTGATATTGATACCCGTTGGCTCACAGCCAATAGTGATCACTTCAGCACCTAACTCACGAAATACGTTTGGCGCAATGTGGTAGGTTGCACCATGAGCACAATCGACAACCACTTTTAGACCATTAAGATTGTTTTCATTCGGGAAAGTCCCCTTACAGAATTCAATATAACGACCTGCCGCATCCACGATACGATTTGCACGACCAAGCTCCGCTGATTCAACACAGGTAATTGGTTTTTCCATTTCAGCTTCAATGGCTTCTTCTACTTCATCTGGTAATTTTGTGCCATCAATAGAGAAGAATTTGATCCCGTTATCGTAATAAGGGTTATGAGAAGCTGAAATAACAATCCCAGCTTCAGCGCGGAATGTACGCGTTAAATAAGCAACAGCCGGTGTTGGCATTGGCCCTGTAAATGAGGCTGATAAGCCTGCCGCAGCTAAACCCGCTTCTAATGCAGATTCCAGCATATAGCCAGAGATACGTGTATCTTTACCAATAATGATTTTACGAGAGCCATGACGTGCTAATACTTTGCCCGCAGCCCAACCCAGTTTTAATACAAAATCAGGTGTAATTGGACTATCACCTACTTTTCCACGGATACCATCTGTTCCAAAGTATTTACGTTCGCTCATTCATTATTTTCCTTTGCAGAAAGAGTCGCTTGTACGACTTTCATCGCATCAACAGTCTCTTTAACATCGTGTACACGAATAATTTGTGCGCCTTGCATCGCTGCAATCACTGCGCATGCCACGCTACCAGCAACACGCTCTTGTGGTGGTACATTCAATAGTTGTCCAACCATTGATTTGCGTGACATTCCGGCAAGTATGGGTAAACCAAAGTGATGAAGTTCACTTAAGTGTGCTAATAATTGGTAATTATGCGCTAAATTTTTACCAAAGCCGAATCCTGGATCAAGAATAATTTGATTTTTTTCGATTCCAGCATCAACACAACGTTGAATATTTTCTTGTAAAAAACGATCAACATCTATCATCACATTCTCATAATGTGGCGATTGTTGCATAGTTTTAGGGTCGCCTTGCATATGCATAATGCACACTGGCAAACCTGTTTTAGCGGCTGCTTCAAGCGCTCCTGGCTCTTGTAAAGAGCGAATATCATTGATAATTGAAGCGCCTACATTTGCAGATTCGGTAATGACTGGAGCCTTGGATGTATCAACAGAGATCCACACATCAAAACGCTGACGAATAGCCTCAACAACAGGAATAACACGCTGCAACTCTTCATCAATAGAGACATCACTTGCGCCAGGTCTAGTAGACTCACCACCAATATCGATGATAGAAGCCCCTTCGGCGATCAATTTTGCGGCATGGTCAACTGCATCATTAAGTGAATTATGAGTGCCACCATCAGAGAAAGAGTCTGGAGTAACATTCAAAATCCCCATAACTTGAGGTGTTGATAAGTTAAGTTCGGTTCCTCTAGCCATTAATTTCATTTCATTGATACCTTCATAAAAAAACCCCAGAAGCCTGGGGTTTGTATTTATAGCTTACTCAATATGCGTAACCCAATAAGGATTAGTGAGTATTGTTATCAGAAGGTGTATCACTTTCTGACTCAGGCTTGTCTTTTGGCTCATTCGCTACATGCGTTTGTGCTGGCTGGGCAGTAGTCGTTGTACCACTATTGCCATTATTGCCTTCCCAACCCGCAGGTGGACGAACATCACGACGATTCATTAAATCATCAATTTGAGGCGCATCGATAGTTTCATAAGTCATCAGTGCATCTTTCATTGAGTGCAGAATATCAAGGTTGTCCATTAAGATCTGACGAGCACGAACATAGTTACGATCAACGATAGCTTTAATTTCTTCGTCAATTGTACGAGCGGTTTCATCAGACATATGTTGCGCTTTAGCAACAGAACGACCTAAGAACACTTCACCTTCTTCTTCTGCGTACAGCAATGGCCCTAATTTTTCAGAGAAGCCCCACTGTGTCACCATGTTACGTGCAATATTGGTTGCAACTTTGATGTCATTAGAAGCACCCGTAGAAACATGCTCTACACCATAGATAATTTCTTCAGCTAAACGACCACCGTAAAGTGTTGAAATTTGGCTCTCTAACTTCTGACGGCTCGCACTAATTTGGTCACCTTCAGGTAAGAAGAAAGTCACACCTAATGCACGTCCACGAGGGATAATCGTCACTTTATGCACAGGATCATGTTCAGGAACTAAACGACCAATAATTGCGTGACCAGCTTCATGATAAGCGGTTGATGCTTTTTGTTCTTCAGTCATCACCATTGAACGGCGCTCTGCGCCCATCATTATCTTATCTTTCGCTTTCTCAAACTCAACCATTGAGACAACACGTTTATTACCACGAGCAGCAAATAAAGCAGCTTCGTTAACTAAGTTAGCTAAGTCAGCACCAGAGAAACCTGGAGTACCACGTGCTAAAATTGCTGGATCAACATCGGGTGATAAAGGCACACGGCGCATATGGACTTTAAGGATTTGCTCACGTCCACGCACATCAGGTAAACCAACAACCACTTGACGGTCAAAACGACCAGGGCGAAGTAATGCTGGGTCTAACACGTCTGGACGGTTAGTTGCCGCGATAACGATAATACCTTCATTACCTTCGAAGCCATCCATTTCAACTAGCATTTGGTTCAGTGTTTGTTCACGTTCATCATGACCACCACCTAAACCTGCACCACGTTGACGACCGACCGCATCGATTTCATCGATAAAGATGATACAAGGTGCTGCTTTTTTAGCTTGTTCAAACATATCACGAACACGAGAAGCACCCACACCCACAAACATTTCAACGAAATCAGAACCTGAAATGGTAAAGAATGGGACTTTAGCTTCACCCGCGATGGCTTTTGCTAATAATGTTTTACCTGTACCAGGAGGCCCCACCATCAGAATACCTTTAGGGATTTTACCCCCTAATTTCTGGAAACGACCTGGATCACGTAAATACTCAACTAATTCGCTTACTTCTTCTTTCGCTTCATCACAACCCGCGACATCAGCAAAGGTTGTTTTGATTTGGTCTTCTGTCAACATGCGTGCCTTGCTTTTACCGAAAGACATCGCACCTTTACCGCCACCACCTTGCATTTGGCGCATAAAGAAAATCCAAAGACCAATCAGTAATAGCATTGGGAACCAAGACACAAAAATTTGAGTCAGAAGACTTTGGCCTTCAAGTGGTTCGCCCGTTACTTTTACATTACGGTTCATTAAAGTGGTCAGCAGGTTATCATCACGCATAGGCATATACGTGCTGTACTTTGAGTTATCTGTTTTAGTTACATTAATATCATAACCACTTATGCTGACCTCGCGTAATTGGTTATTAGTTAACTCATTGATAAAGGTAGAGTAATCCACCTTACGACTATTCGAATCGCTGGGTCCGAAGCTCTGGAATAATGACATCAAAACGACTGCAATAACTAGCCAGAGGATCAGGTTTTTCGCCATGTCACTCAAGGGATTAACCTCATATTACAACTGTGTTAACAAATAGCTTTAGGGTACTAAAGTTTACGCCCTGTGGCTACAATATATACCTCACGAGAACGAGACCGCGAAGCGTCTGGTTTACGAACTTTCACTTTCGTAAACAGGGAGCGTATTTGCCCCAGGTATTCATCAAAGCCTTCTCCCTGAAACACTTTGACAATAAAACTTCCCCCGGGAGCCAGTACATCACGACACATATCAAGCGCTAACTCTACTAAATACATGGATCGAGGGATATCGACCGCGGGCGTACCGCTCATGTTTGGAGCCATGTCAGACATGACAACCTGGACTTTGTTTTCACCTACTCTATCAAGCAATGCCTTCAACACAAGTTCATCACGAAAATCGCCTTGAAGGAAATCGACTCCAACAATAGGATCCATAGGTAAAAGGTCGCATGCGATAATTCGACCTTTGCTTCCTAACTGCTGTACAACGTATTGAGACCACCCACCAGGAGCAGCTCCTAAATCGACAACGGTCATACCTGGTTTAAAGATATTGTCACTTTGCTGAATTTCTTCCAGTTTAAACCAAGCGCGAGAGCGAAACCCTTTTTTCTTTGCTTGCTGAACATATTTATCACTAAAATGTTCTTGTAACCAGCGGCTAGAGCTTGCCGAACGTTTCTTATTGGCCATTGCGTTTTCCAACTATCATACACTTAGCTATCAAAATTTTTACTATTTCACTCATTTAACCTCGTCTTAACGACATTTTATGGTGATAAGTGAGAGATGGCGTTAGAATAGCGAGTTTTCAATCCCAACAAAGCAAAAATTAATGATGACTCTTAACAAAAAACAAATTCAACACCTGAAAGGGCTCGCTCATCACCTTAATCCAGTCGTTATGATTGGTAACAACGGGTTGACTGAAGGCGTTCTTGCAGAAATTGAAGTCGCTCTGGCACACCATGAGCTTATCAAAGTCAAAATCGCAGGCGAAGATCGAGATGTTAAAAACTTGATCGTGGCAGCGATTGTACGTGAAAGCGGTGCACAGAATGTACAAGTTATCGGAAAAATTCTTGTTCTTTATCGTCCTTCAGAAGCACGTAAGATTATTTTACCGAAATAAAACTTGTATCTTTATATAAAAATGCCATAACTAACTCTATGGCAAAAAAGGCCTTTTAAGGCCTTTTTCATATTACCACAGGATAGCAGTCTAGTTTTCTATAGAAACGTAAAATTACAAATTAAATATATTCTACGTTTAAAACTTCATACTCGACTTGTCCACCCGGTGTAGTGATAACAACGACATCATCTAACTCTTTACCAATCAATCCACGCGCAATCGGTGAGTTAACAGAAATTAAGTTTTCTTTAATGTTCGCTTCATCATCACCCACAATGCGGTAAGTTTGCTCTTCTTCAGTTTCAACATTTAACAGTGTCACTGTTGAACCAAAAATAATACGACCATTGTTATTCATCTTTGTAATATCAATGACTTGAGCATTTGATAATTTTGCTTCAATTTCTTGTATGCGACCTTCACAGAAACCTTGTTGCTCTCTTGCAGCATGATATTCCGCGTTTTCTTTTAAGTCTCCATGTTCACGAGCTTCAGCGATAGCAGCAATAATCTCGGGACGACGAGTACCTTTTAAATATTCCAGCTCTTCGCGTAATTTTTCTGCACCTAGAACTGTCATAGGGATCTGATTCATGTGTTAATACCTCAATACTATTCCTAATAAAAAATAGGTATCATCCTGATTTTTTATACTAACAACACAGAGAAAAGGATCTATTTACTCTTCTCAAGACAAAAAAAGACACAGGCA
>JAEYFY010000161.1 GCA_023454395.1 Pseudomonadota bacterium | reverse complement strand
ACCAATCGTGTTCGCTTTTTAAAATAATGATAAATATCAATATGTTAAATAAATGGAAATAAGTGATAGACATTAAATTTGACTTAAGTGAAAAGCCAGAGAATAATAGTAAACAATTTGGTGTATTCTGTTTATTTCTCTAAAGATAACCAAATTCCTGTCCATTCTCATTTTTCGCTTTTCCAATCAATCACTTTCATTTTCTGAAAATAAATAAACTTTCAATAAACTTGTTTAAAATGAACAAGTAAAAGTACAAGCATAAAAAAAATACAACTCTTTATTGATGTATATTACTTGTTATAGTGATGCATCAATTGACTTTTGTTCTTTGTTATCTCATTGAAAAGGTTATGAAAATGAAGCAGCGCAAGTTTCTTACACGTTTTGAGATTAATTCTATTTTGAAGCAAGCAAAGGAAGGACGATATCCAGAAAGAGATTACTGTATGTTTTTAATGTGTTTTTTACATGGATTTCGCGTAAGTGAGCTATGTAATTTAACCTTAAGCGATATTGATTTAGAAAGTCGGATACTCTATGTCAGGCGCTTAAAAGGCGGTTTATCAACCACACAGCCGATTATAGAAGAGGAATATGAAGCGTTAGTTAACTGGTTGAAAAAAAGGGAAACATGGAGAGAAGCGGATTCTGAATGGGTGTTTTTATCGCAAAAAACCGGCGCTATTTCGCGTCAGCAAGTATATGGATTACTTCGCCGTTTAGGTAAAAAAGCTAATGTGTCCATTACTCCTCATCCTCATATGTTACGCCATGCCTGTGGCTATGCACTTGCTGATTTAGGTAGAGATACTCGTTTAATTCAAGATTATTTAGGGCATCGTAATATTTCACATACCGTTATCTACACTGCAAGCAATTCAAAACGTTTTGTTCACATTTGGGATACAATAAATTAATATTTATTTTTTAATAAAAATAGTTTTCGAGAATTATTGCATTAATTATAATAGGCTATATTTTTTCAATGAGAATAAAGATATTTTTTGTATTTTTTATTAAAAAAAGATTAACACAACTTAATATCAAATATAAAAATAACATTTTTATGCTTAATTAAAGATATTCTTTATGGAAAAGTAATCCTATTTTATGCATAATCTTTTATCATTCTAAATTTAATGATGTCTATTATCGCTATTTCAAACAGGTATAAAAAACCACCAGATACATTAGAATAATTTATAACAAACCAAAAGTCATATTAGATAAAGTTTATTCAAAATATTATTAGCTGTTATTTGTCGTATTTTCCTACATATTATACATATTAGGTAATCACTATCCCTAGAAATAGAAAGAGGGATAGTGATTACCTGTTGCATATAAAAAAAGACCTCATATCAAGCGTATAAAATAGACTTATCGACGGAAACAGCGAAAAATCCCCCTCTTAGCCTTATCTAAATAGGCGTTACTATTAAAAATACAGCTCTGTTTTGTCTTTAATAAAGGCTAATACAAGAATGCTTCTAACGCTTTCCTCGCCGAGTTATCACTGTGTTTATCAAAAAGTTTGCTTTTTTTTGATGAAGTAGAAGAGAAACAATCCTCAAAAAACCAATGAATAGGGGTATTTAAGTAGTTCGCTAATAACACAAGATAACTTAAATCTATTTTATTCATTCCTCTTTCATAACGGGAGAATTGTTGTTGGCTAACACCTAATTTAGCCGCTAATTGGCTTCCCGTGTAACCTAACTCTTTACGTTTTATCTGTATCCGTTTACCTACGAGTACATTTACATCAATATTTGCGCGACGATATCTCACCATGATATTTCAACCTTTTATTATGGTAACGTTAAGATCAACGCCCCAGAACCAGAAAAGTAACCAGGAGCAACATGTCCATTGGTTATCAATTTAGAACTTACTTGTATAGAGGTCATTTGGCCTTTGCCAACAAAAATGACATCCCCCTCTTCACCAGGCCTGTCATTAATAAATAAATTAGCGTACAAACTATCATCACTGCGTAGTGATACTCCCCTGCTCATCATTCCTGTTGCAATAACATTTAAAGTAACATATTGATTACACGTTATATTTACTGTTTTTGAACGCACTGCACCATCCAATTCATTTTCACTAAGATTGCCGTAATTTAAATCGACAGAATCGGCTAAAATGTCACAGTGCCCAATAGGAGGAGGCGCAATAGCACAGATAGATCCTGGCAATAAATAGCCATTGTCAGCAAAACCATAAGCATTAGGCTGATAAAAAATCCCCACACATTCTTGAAGAGAGTTCGTATCAACGTATCGATGTATTGCTACATCGGGGCCATAAGGAAATCCCCCTAATTCTTTCGTAACCGCAATGCGTAAATCTTCCATAGTGCGGTATTTATGCCCATCACTTAGGATGGTTCTCGTTGCAGAACCACCGGATTGATTAGGTTGATGGCGATGATTAATCGTTATATAACAAGGTTTTTTCTTATAACAAGGATTCATTGCTGTAGGCGGTTCAGGGTCCCAACGCTGGATGATAAAAGTGTAATCAGCACCTTTTCCATCAGTACCAACCGGCTTCGATTCTGTAATATAAGAAAAAATCGCCGCAAGTGAGGATGTTGAAAAAAATAACGTGGTAGTGAATAAAGAAAAAAGTAGTCTTCGTTTAAATATCAGCATATAAACCCCAAGTTGACACTAGTCATAATTCAGATGGAATGTAGCAATAGCGCTAAAACGCCCCCGTCTTATTGACTGGTTAGTGATAGCTGCTGGCTCGGCTTGAATAAAAGCACTAAATTTTAAAACGGAGCTTCCTGAATCTAGGGCTATACTGCTAGATTGCTGATTTATCCGTAACGGGCTTCCATTGGCATCCTCTAATCCAATGGCAATTCCAGAAGCTCTACTACCTGGGCTTAATGCAAGAAAACCTTTCCCTGCCATTGCTTGATTTTCATCTCCTTTAAAAGTGACTCGGACTTTTTTATTAATCGAAAGATCACATTCTGATAAATGGATCTCAAATCCTTGGCTATCTGTTCTGCCGATCCCCGTATAAAAAAAGTTCTCTGGCACATTGCCGAATGTGAGTATCACCGTTTCATCCCCAGGATTAATGACGCAGGGATCATCCACTAATTCGCCATAAAAACGCATATTAGGATTTGCATTAACCATTGAAATATTCCCTATTAATAAAAGGGTACTCAGTGATAATATTTTTAATGCCATCCTCATACTCCTATTGATATTCAGCAAGTAAGGTTGCCGTTGTTTCAAAAGCCCCTTTTTGTAAAGTACTTCCGGGTCTTTTTACGGGAACAGCTTGAATTATGGGAGGTTTATTTGGCGTAATAACAAAGCGTTCATTTAAAATAAAAGGCTCACCATCTCTTGTAATATGTATAGCTAAATCCGTGATATTGGTTTGTAATGCCGCATCATCGAATTGACTTTTGATCCCTATAATTGAAAGCCCTAATGCCCACTGCGTTGAGTTACCTTCACATTTCAAGGTGTAATTCACAGGTTGCGTATAATTAATACCGTCAATTCGATTAGCACCAACATTGTTGCCAAAATAGACGCTAATCATTCCGTTGTCCTGAATCACACAAGGTGGTGGAATTAATAACGTGCCAAATAGCCTCAAATTAGGTTCAACAGCGTCACTCCATAATGGAAAAACAGTAAATAAAGTAATAAGCAAAGCCTGTTTTGATTTAGAAAACATCAAATATCCTCCTACTGATATTCCATACGTAATGTTGCGGTAGCAGAAAAATCCCCTCCGGTTAACGAAGTAGAAAGATCACGCACAGGCACAGCTTCAAGTACAGGTAAATCAGGGTAGGTAAAATTAATTTTTTGACCTAACTTAAGTTCTTTGTTCTGATACAAAACACGCACACCTAAACCCGGTATATTTGTCGTTAAAGCATTTGCATCAAAAAAAGTTCCATTGCCGTCGACTGAGAGATTCAGTGTATTGATAGGCATATGCTCACATGAAGCATTGTAATTAATAGGTCGCTTATAATTAGAACCATCAACCTGAGTACTCAGTATTTCACCAAAATTAACTTCTACTGTTTTGCCATCATTTATCATGCAAGGTGGGAATGCGATAACATAACCAGTGATATTAATTCGAATAGGATAAATAGGCTCCACGGGATCATCGCGTGACACCATTGCTCTAGGAAATACGTTTGCAACAGCAGTTGAACTTACTCCTCCCATAGAAATAAGTAGAATAAAAATAAAGATTGCCAAAATCCTATTAAACTGCTGTTTTATAAACATATTTCACCCTATTAATATCCAGAGTCGGTTTCTACAACTTTGCATTCAGAGCCATTGCAGTTAAATTTCAATCTCGGGCGTCCACCATAATCATTGATATAACTTAATACGGGGAACACACCAAATTCAGAAGCTTTTAAGTTCAGTTTTCCCTGCCCTTTAGGATCAACCATTAAAGGCACAAACCCCTCTAAACTCTCACCTTTGAGTTCTGTTAATCCGTCAACAATAGTGACGTAATAAGGCGTTGGGTTATGCACAATGTAACTATCGCCTTGCTTAGTTAAGGTGATTTTTTCCTGCCAAGGATTACTTAAATCGGTTTGTGTGGCATAAATTGCTTTTGGTCGATAAAACAATTTAATTCTCGTTTGTAACGCTATTTGTAATACATTAGGTTTATCACTGCGTGGCGGAATTTCGCGTAAGTTAAAATAAAAAACACTCTCTCTATCATTGGGTAATTTAGAAATATCTGGCAGTGCTTGTATTTTTATTTGGCTTTTATCACTTGGCTCAATTCGTTGGATAGGTGGCAATACAATAAGGGGGCTTTCTATTTTTTCCCCGTTCTCATTTTCCATCCATCCTTGAGCTAAATAAGGCAATTCTTTATTTTGATTACTAATATTAAGACTTACTGATTTTTCGCCACCATTAAAAATAACGCGAGTACGATCTAATGCGATCGCGGCTATCGCTTGTTGAGTAAAAATCATTCCCGTCAATAAAGTGGTTGCTACAATGTATGAACGTTTCAAAGCCATCATCTTTAATTACTCTTTTTTCTGTAAATTATTTAATTGCTAGATTGAAAGAATTTTTTCGGTTTATGTTCTTCCACCAGCGGTGTTGTAATCGCAGGTGATCCTCCTTCACACGTTAATGCTAAAGAAGTGATCAGTTGAGCATCCGCTAATTGAGGTATAATTAGCTGGCATTGATTGCGGCCGTTCCAACGTACATTTAGCGTATCGCCAGAATTAATACCGCTTAAATACACATTACCGTTATCATTAATGATGCCTAATTCACGACTATTTAATGTCATAACGCTTGCGCCAAAAGGTGGATAAGTTCCATTTTGTAGACGCACAATTGCCATCGCTTTTTGTCCTGAAATCACATCAAATTGGCGATAACCAATAGCCCCTTCTGTCAACGTTAATTGTTGAATTGAGCGTAATGCTTCAACATTATCTGGCAATTTTTCCAAATCGACAGAAGCACTTCCCAGATAGTAATTATTAATATCGGGAATGACTGCTTTACCAAAATAATTAGAATGAGAAACGGCATTCAAACTTTTCACCGGTACGTTAGCGACGCCTTTTGTGTCAATTAATAGTCGAGCAGCACCTGGAATACTATTTCGATGAAAATCACCGCCTTTACTTGTTAATGTTGCCCCACCTTGAAAAGATAAAGAGGCAGAGGTGTAGTCACCATTAATATGACTTGCTGAAGCCGTTACTAATGCGGCATCACCATAATGGGTATAATAAGCATCCGCAGATGGTTTACCGCGACTACTGACTCCCGCACCTAAGCGATAGTTATTGTTATCATCAATACGATCAAAATAGCTGAGGTTATGTGAGTTACCGCCACGATTAATAACGGTGTTATAGCTAATAGTGGCTTTATCGTTCCACGGCATACTGACATTTAAATAAACACCGTTATCATTATTCCCATTAAATCTATTTCGATAAGCCGATAAACTCAGATTAATATTTTTAAATTTTCCAATATCCATATATTTTGATAAGGAGAAATTGTAATAATCGTTATTAGGTTTATCCCAGTATGTTTGATGGCTATAGCTAATGTAGGCACTTAATCCCCATTGCTGAAATTGCTTACTTAATGTAACGGTATAAAACTCTTTATTATTGTCTTGAGAGCCATTGCGATAACGACGATCTAAATACTGATCCATACTCATAAAGTTGTGATCAGAGAACCGATAACCTGCAAATGTCAGTTGCCCATCAATTGATTCAAAACGTTTTGAGTAACTAACACGATAGGAGCCCCCGTGATAATGCTTATCTTCATTGGGAACTTTGGCCCATGAATGAGTAGCATCAAAAGAAATCGCACCTAACATCATTAAATCGCGACCAAAACCAATCGATGTTGAGTTATAGTCACCTGAAACTAACGCTGCACCATATAAAGACCAGCCATTATTGATACCCCAAGAAAACTCTCCCATACCAAAAATAGGACCTTCTGTTTTATGATCAATCTTAGAAGGCTTACCTGCTGATAATTTATATTGAACACGACCTGGACGTGTTAAATAAGGAATATTTGCTGTATCCATTTGATATTCTTGTATGGAGCCATCTTGCTCTTCAACACGAATATCTAAACGCCCACTCACTGCATCATTCATATCTTGAATATGGAATGGCCCTGGTGCGACTTGTGTTTCATAAATAACGCGGCCTTGCTGACTAACAGTCACTTTGGCATTCGTTTTTGCTATCCCTGTTATCTCAGGTGCATACCCTCGTAAATTAGGCGGTAACATCTGATCATCAGAATTAAGGCTAATTCCTGTAAAACGGAAATTATCTAAAATCTCAGAACGTAAATAAGATTCGCCCATAATAAGGCGACTTCCCCACTTAGAGATCGCACGATAGAGATAATATTGGTTCCATTTCCAACTATTTCTTGTGCTATCAAAAACCCCAGTGGTATGTTCGTAACTTGCTTGCCAATCAGCTCTAAAACGCCAAACACCTAAATTGGCTCCCGTTGTCCCATTTCCTGTGACTTGCTGTTTTTGTTTTCCATCTGTGGGATTTCTCACATTGGCATTAACGTTATAGTCAAATAACACGCCTGCAATTCCCTCATCCCAACGAGAAGGTGGCTCCCAGTTAGGTGATGAATATTCCACATAAGCTTGAGGAATGGTTATTGCAAAAACACCACTCCCTAAGTTTGTTTTTATCGTCATCCCTGGTAATGATGCCTCATTAAGACAAGCACCATCATCTTTCCATGTGATTTTTGTAAGCCACTCAGGTCTCAATGCAAATTGCTCAACTAATGGCGGCGGAATACAAGGCTCACTCCCTTTTGGATCATCTTTAGGCACAAGATAATCAATGCTATATGAATTACTTAGCTCGTGATTATTAATATTAATAATAAAATCGTATCGACCAGGAGTGATATACCCCTCTTGAGAAAATCCTGATAAATCAATATTTTCTCTATCTCTTAAATCAAGAATATCTGAGTTAAACTCAACGTTATTCGTTGTAGCAAATGCCAAATGAGGAACACCTGACATGCCCCAAATAACGCAATAGATCAGTGTGGCAATAGGGAGAATTCTGTACTGCTTATTCTTATCTTCAACTTTTGTATCAGTAGTCTTGAATAATTTAGCCATAAATAAACCTAACCAATCCATTTAATGATATCTAAATTGGGAATTTAGTGTTGAGAGATACTAAATACCCGTTTATGGAAAATCATCGCTTTTGACTATCCGTGCCAATAATGAAAAAACATGAAATAAGAGTAGAAGTTACACTAAATAAAGTTGCCCAATAACAACGCTTAGTCAAAATAATACAGGTCAGTTTTAACGCCCTATTTTCAACACTTATTGAACCCAATCGCGGACAAATACTTAAATTTTGCTTATATTTAAGCCATGCTTATATTAGTAATATCAACCATGTCAATGTGTCGCGATTTTTTCTCTACTCCAAAATTTAAAATAGCTCCTAAGAAAATAAACTCTGTATATCCTTATACAGAGTTTGCTTTTGCTATTATTGGTAAGATAATGCGAAGGTTGCGATAGCAGTAAAATCACCAGGTACTGCGGCAGCTTTTGTTGAACCTTGTAAATAAGCGGCAAAATTTAAATCATTATTGCCATCATTTAGCATTTGAGCTGCACTTGCTTGACCTAATTTAATTTGCTCACCACCCGCATTGGTAATGACAACAGCCGCATTTTTAGCGATACCCTCAATACCTAAAGAGCCTTCTAAAACATCAGCTGCTTCTGCACCGGTAAAAGTGGTTTTTACTGACTTATAAGTTTCAGTAGAGCACTGTAACAGCTTGATTTTGAATGATTGAGAATGGCTACGGCCACCATCTTTCAGCGCACTTGTTGAAACTTGACCTAAAGGAATGCGTTGAGCGCCAGATTCAGGATCAATAGAGCATGGAGCATCGATGATTGAACCGTAGAACTCAACAGTACCATGACCCTGATCACCAGCTGCAAACGCAGAACTAGCCATTACAGATAAACCTAATACCAAACCTAGTTGTTTTAATTTCATTTTATGTTTCCTAAAATAAAGTAATTAATGAAAATATAATAATTAACAACAATTAATTAATCAGGTAAATTAGCCCATAAAATACGGCTAAATAACCATGCTTAATAAAATTACAGGATTCTATTTATTTACCAAACCCAATCACCTTGATTATTAATTGGCTAATTAAATTAATTGAATAATAATTAATTTATGCAATTAGATAACAGGTCATATCAAGTTAGGCTTATTATTCTCTGCGTTTTTATTTAAGTCAAACCGCATAATTTTAATTAAATATAAATTTATTAATTCACTGATATTAATTGTATTTTTTATTGGAATACTCAGAATATAATTACACTCATAAAGAGTGATTGAAACAATCATCTAAAAATAAGTTCAACATGGGAAATGATTAGGGTTTAAATTCTGATTTGAATGAATTTAAAGATTAAAATGTTATTTATGCTTTTTTAAAATAGATATGGGATAAAAATAATACTACTTATATTCTTACCGCATTACCTCTTTAACTAATTTTTTACAACTTTTTAATAAATACAGATAACCAATTGATTTAAATAATTATTAATATATGGTGATGTTAATTATTTTTATATTAAATTATTCAATTTCAATACAACTAAGTTACAAAAAATAATCCCAAATAGACTCCTTATTTAAGGATTACTTGTAACATATTGAATACAAACAAGATTAAATCATTAATTTGCTATATTTATTAATAAATTACTCATACATTCTTCCATCCCTACTTAATATATAAGTAAATATACTCCAAATGTATTATTTTTATCCATGCAAAAAACCACATTTATATCAGATATACTTGCATATTTTAAAGTATAAAATAAAAGCAATTTTGTTTCATAATGTAAAAAAGATTAATTTTATATTTATACAAAAAAACAACAATAACGATAGAAAAAAGATCTTAAATCTAATTAATATTAATTTTTACAATAAGAATAAAAGATATTTTTGAAAAATAAAGCAACATTTAGGATAACCCTTAATCATTTTCTTTGTATATAGGCGATATTTTACACGCTGAATAAAGAATAGTGTTAATGCCTAAATAATATACATTGTTTTCATTTACATTAATGTATATCTAAATCTCAACATGATTATCTAAATAAGATACTCATATTAAGTTGACTATAAGGGTTATTTTTTTCAATCTTAACTCGCTAAATAGCAAAATTAAGCACTCTCAATTAACGTGATTACGCTCTACGTCAAAAAACAAATTGTTACAGTTTGTTAACTCACGAAAAGAAAATTGTAACAGCGGTAATACATGGCACAATAGCTTAAAGTTCTTACGTTAAGTTAGGAGTGAATTCAACATGGAGAAAATATTTTATTATGGAGCTGACTTTTTTAGGCACAAATGCTGGCGTTCCTTCTAAAGATCGCAATGTCACAAGTATGGTGCTCGATTTACAAAATAAACAAAAAAGTATGTGGATGTTTGATTGTGGCGAAGCGACACAACATCAAATATTGCATACCCGCGTGAAACTGCCGCGTTTAAATAAAATTTTTATTACCCACTTACATGGTGATCATATTTTTGGTTTACCAGGATTACTTTGTAGCCGCTCAATGGGTGGAACGGAAACACTTTTAACGGTATATGGTCCTACAGGTATAAAAGCCTTTATAGAAACGGCACTAACATTAAGCCAATCCTATTTAACTTACCCTATTAATATTGTTGAAATTGACAAAGCCGGCTTTTTGTTTGAAGAAGAAGGTATAAAAGTCAGTTGCGAGGCATTGTCTCATCCCGTGCCTTGTTTTGGTTACCGCTTAGAAGAAGAAAACAAACTGGGTAAATTAGATGCAGAAAAACTGAAAGCGGAAAATATTCCTGCTGGCCCTTGGTTACAAGAGTTAAAGCAAGGCAAAACCATAACATTACCAGATGGGCGAACTGTTAATGGTAAAGACTATATTGGTGAAGAAATAAAAGGTCGTTGTATTGCGATTTTTGGGGATACTCAACCTACGCCTAATGCATTAAAGCTGGCTAATAACGCAGATGTTATTGTTCATGAAGCGACGTTTAAACATGAAATGGCAGAGCAAGCAAATAGCCGAGGACACTCAACAACAGTACAAGCGGCACAGTTAGCCAAAGACGCGAATATCAAAAGACTGATTATCACGCATATTAGTAGTCGTTATTCACCACAAGAGTGTGCTGAATTACTCAATGAAAGCCAACAGATCTTTAGCCATACTGAAATGGCCTCTGATTTTGAGGTATTTAAGTTGTAATTGTGCTTTTGCCAAATCACAGTGGCGATATATGTCGCCACTGTAATAAATCAGATGCTATTCATCGACGTATATTTTAGCGATTTATCTATAACGTAGTTCGTTTTATCTTTCCATCTTGCAAAATAAAATTGACTTTTCCATCCCAAAATTCGGCCAAGAAAATATCTTCTGGTTTATCAATATGCTGATTTTTCATCTCATCTTGTAGCCACGTTTCATCTTTTTCTATTTGTGCTAACTCTGATGTTCGAATAACGCCGTCTTTCATAACAATAATCGAAGGCATTTTTGCGCCATCACATACCACAGTGATTTGTCCATCCGGTTCAATTTGTGCGTAATTGACCTCTTGAAACGAATGAATACCCTGAGCATGAAGACGAGACGTGATGTTTAAAATGTCTATTTTGTTCTTTTTCTCCATGATGTTTTCCATTATAAACTCGCCCTTCTTTATAATAGGAATAGGATTACCAATGGTCACTGCACGGAAGAAGTTGAAGCGCTTACTGATATAATTAAGCAAAGAGATAAAACAAACACCTATTAAGAAGACAATAATATATTGATAAAGAGGGATCGCATCGGTATAAATTACCCCACCCATAATGCCACCGAGCACAAAATTTCCAATAAAATCAATAGGTGTTAATTGAGAGAGTTGTGTTTTACCCGATAAATTCATATGCGCTAATATGATAGTAAAACCAATAATAAATTTGATAACAACCAGAAAGTAATATTCCATTTGCCCCTCACATTTCCAATAATTTCTGCACTTATTATAAAGCAGAAAATCTCATCCAGATAAAAATCCACATTGTTTTTGCTTTATTTTTCATCGAATTTGACTAAGAAAAAACTCTTAATATACTTAGGTTTGTTGATTTTAGGACTCGAACTATACTTATTCAGATAGTTTTGTCGTAATCTTTTCAATCAACATAATAGCTTCTCGCCTTTTCTAGTTCTTACGCGGGATATCACTGAATTGTTTTTGAACACACATTTTGGAGAAAAAAATGAATAAAAAACTACTTACTTCATTGGTTCTAGCGGGTCTTGTTACCATTACAGCAGGTTGTGATGATTCATCTAAGAAAGTCGATGAGAGCATTGATAAGGCAAAGGAAACCGCAACTCAAGTTACTGAAACAGCGCAAGATAAAGCTAATGAGTTAACTGAACAAGCCAAAGATAAAGCCGCAGACTTGAAAGAAAATGCATCAGCAAAAGCAGATGAATTAACACAACAAGCTCAAGAGCTAAAAGATAAAGCGGAACAAAAAACGGCTGAGTTAAAAGCGCAAGCTGATGAAAAAACAGATGAGTTAAAACAAGCTGCATCCGCTAAGGCTGATGAAATCAAACAAAGCCTAGATGCCGAAAGTGATAAATTAGCTGAGAAAGCGGCTGAATTAAAACAAGATGCAAATAAAACCATTGATAACTTAAAGCAAGAGACAGATAACAAAGTTGATCAATTAAAAGGTGATGCTGCAAAAACAAGTGATGATGTAAAACAGCAAGCCCAAGAAACTGAAAACAAAGCGCTTGATAAAGCTGACCAATTAACTGATCAAGCCAAACAAAAAATTGATGATTTAAAAGCTGAAAACAAATAATCCGATTTCAGTTTTTTTGATGAATTGAGGGCCAGTAAATTTTTTACTGGCTTTTTTTTACACTAAAAAAGACAAGGGTTGATCGATTAAGCAAAAAATGTAACCATGTTCTCCTTTTTTCAACAGGAGAAACCTATTAAAGAGCGAAAGCATCCAAGATATAAGTTTATTAATAAATTGATTTAATTGCAGTTTTCTTCATCTTGCGGAAAAAATAATTTACTTCCGTGCTTTTATAAAACACCTTGCCAATTTGGTGCTTTATTCAAATTTTCTTATGAACTTTTCTTTTCTGATGACATAAGCAATCAGACAATGGGTAGCGAAAAGTTTCTTTCTAGGAAAATAACAATAATAGGTTAACTATGAGTCAACAAAACGATATAACCCCTCAAAAAGTTAGGGTGAAAATTCATCCTCCTGTTTTTTATACATCAGCATTGTTAATTTTACTGGTCGTTGGTTTCTCTGCGTTATTTCCAGAGTTGGCTAATGATAAACTGGGTCATCTTCAGGAAAACCTCTTCACAAATGCGAGCTGGTTCTACATTCTAGCCGTTGCATTGGTTTTGCTGAGTGTGACTTACTTGGGGCTTTCCCGCTTTGGTCAAATCAAGTTAGGGCCTGATCATGCTCGCCCTCACTTTAGTTATTTTGCTTGGTTTGCCATGCTCTTTTCAGCAGGAATGGGGATTGGCTTAATGTTCTTTGGTGTTGCTGAACCTGTTATGCATTATCTGATGCCTCCAACAGGTGAAGCTCAAACCATAGAAGCCGCAAAAGAAGCCATGCGCTTAACCTTTTTCCACTGGGGATTACATGCATGGGCAATTTACGCTATTGTCGCGTTGATCTTAGCTTTCTTCTCTTATCGCCATGGTTTACCGTTAACACTGCGTTCTGCACTTTATCCAATTATTGGTGATCGCATACATGGCCCAATTGGTCATGCTGTTGATATTTTCGCTGTTATGGGAACCGTATTTGGTGTCGCAACCTCCCTCGGCTTTGGTGTTCTGCAAGTTAATGCGGGTTTAAATCACCTCTTTAATGTACCTATTGACCCCTCTGTTCAAGTCATATTGATTGTTGTGATCACCGCACTAGCAACCATTTCTGTTGTTTCTGGTTTAGAAAAAGGCATTCGTTTTTTATCTGAACTTAACTTAGGATTGGCGGTTATTCTTCTTTTATTAGTCATTATTCTCGGTCCAACTGTATTGATATTAAAATCATTTGTTGAAAATACAGGGGGATATCTATCCGAAATTGTCAGTAAAACCTTTAATCTTTACGCATACGAGCCAAAATCGAGTGATTGGTTAGGGGGATGGACACTGCTTTATTGGGGATGGTGGCTTTCATGGTCTCCATTTGTAGGGATGTTTATTGCCCGTATTTCACGAGGCCGTACTATTCGTGAATTTGTTATTGGTGTTCTATTTGTTCCTGCTGGTTTTACCTTACTTTGGATGACTGTTTTTGGTAACACAGCTATTCATTTAATCAAAGATAAAGGTGCCGAAACTCTCGCCAATATCGTGCAGCAAGATGTGTCATTGGCTCTATTTGAGTTCTTAAATTATTTCCCATTCTCATCCGTTTTATCTTTCTTTGCGATGTTGATGGTGGTTGTCTTTTTTGTGACTTCGGCAGACTCTGGCGCTATGGTTGTTGATACTTTAGCTTCTGGCGGTGATAGCGAAACACCAGTATGGCAACGTATTTTCTGGGCGAGTTTAATGGGCATTTCTGCAATTACTTTATTGTTAGCCGGTGGTTTAACCGCGCTACAAACAGTAACCATTGCAAGCGCTCTTCCCTTCTCAATGGTATTGCTTGCTTCTATTTATGGACTAATAAAAGCATTGCGAGTGGATGTATATAAACGTGATAGCCAACAGCTAACGACAATTGCACCACCAGCAAGCCGCAATCCGATCCCTTGGCAACGTCGTTTAAGAAATATTGCCTATTTTCCTAAACGCTCTCATGTAAAACGTTTTATGGATGAAGTGATCCAACCCTCAATGGAAATGGTGTCTGCCGAATTAAGTAAGCAAGCGACACAATGTTTTATCCATAATGAAGAAGATGATCGAATTGGTTTTGAAGTCGATTTAGGCGATGACATGAATTTCTTCTATGAAGTTCGCCTGCGTTTTTATACTCAACCCGCCTTTGCTTTAGCTGGACTCAGTGATGAAGAAAGAGATGAAGAGCATAAATATTATCGTGCTGAAATTCATTTAAAAGAAGGTGGACAAGATTACGATGTAATGGGTTGGACGAAAGAACAAATCATTCACGATATCCTTGATCAGTACGAAAAACACATTCACTTCTTACATGTATTAGGTAAGCAATAATTTTATCTGCATAATAGCAACAAAAAGGAGATGCCATGGCATCTCCTTTTTTCTTATCACATAGCTTATTTCTCTGATTGTTCTACATCATCTACGTTAAGCGCAATCAGTTCTTTTAATAATCCAGATAACTTTTGTAGTTTTTCAGTCGAAAACTTTTGCTCAAGTAATTGATAGCCTTCTTCAATTTTGGGCTGGATCTTATCGTATAAACTTTGCCCATTAGCAGAAAGCGAAACAAAAAGTTTACGTTGGTCACTTACTGGTTTTAAACGACAAATTAGCTCGTCTCTTTCCATTCTAATCAAAATACCCGTTAGACTTGGTCGAAGAATACACGATTTTTGCGCTAATTCGTGGAAATCAATAGAACGTTTATCCGCAAGTACACGAATGATCCGCCATTGCTGTTCTGTCAGATTATGCTCTTTGAGAACAGGTCGAAAAAAACCCATCGCAGATTCCCGTGCTTGTAGCAGCGCGATAGTTAATGATTCATGCATAATCAAGAAGCTCTTTATATGGTGTTATAGGTGAAATGACAAAATATCACGCAATATAGACAGTGAAAAAATACCGCTACTTATGGTTGATAGAATAACTATATTCTAAGAATAGACTAATTGTTACAATTATTCATATTAACAAATAAATAAAGTTGACTCAATTTTTGCAATTTCCTTCCCTTTAGGCAATTTGTGTTATCTCTTTACCAATCAAAAAAAGTAGCCTAATTTGCCTATTATCCCACCTCTAAATTAGGAATAATGGCGCTTAGCGATAAGGTTGTCTCACTGTTTTTTGAGATAAAGTTAACAAGTTGTAACAAAGAAAGATTGCTATCTTTGTTCATGCGCGGTAGCGTTACGGCTTTAAAACAACGCAACAAAGAAACCGGCAATAGCATTACAACTTTGTTAGCGGAGTAGTTAGGTGATTTTTTAGTTATCTAACTAATAATTATTTTAAGTGAAGACGCCCACAGACGAGAAGTCTGGCAGTAGGAGTAAATAATGTCTGAGGAAAAACAGGCTAACCCACTTTTTCGGGATGCGATGGCAAGCTTAGGTGCCGCGGTCAATATCGTGGCAACAAATGGCGATGCGGGATGTTGTGGCTTAACAGCAACAGCAGTATGTTCTGTTACTGATAACCCGCCGACCGTGATGGTCTGCATCAACAGTAAAAGTCAAATGAACGCTATTTTTCAAGAAAATGGAAAATTAAGCATCAATATATTGAATCATGAGCAAGAAGAAATGGCATGTCATTTCGCCGGAATGACAGGGCTTGCAATGGCAGAGCGCTTTACCCAGCCAGGATGGCAACACGGACAATTACAACAACCCGTATTAGCAAATGCGCTCGCCTGCTTAGAAGGTGATATTTATGATGTACGCCAAGTGGGTACACATTTTGTTTATATGACCGAAATTAAGAATATTTCAGTACGTGAAGATGGTGATGGGCTTATTTATTTCAAACGTCGTTTCCATTCTGTTAAAAATGAACAAGTACTAATCTCCGTTTAAAGTTCACCTATTTTACCTCAAGATAAAAACGCACTTTTAATAAGGGCGTTTTTTTATTGATTATAATCACATCATAAAATTAAATATTTATTTATATTAAATGAATATTTATTTAATTAAGTAACATTCACTAGCGTTTAGATATTTATTAAATATTTATTAACATCTGTTTGTTATAAAAGATTAATTTTTAATTATAATGAAAAATTTCTTTCTAGAATCAATCAGTCACATAATCAAAAATATTTTCGCTCTACTTTTTCTCTTTATCTTTATTTAATTTATTAAGATTAAAATCTAAACAAACAATAATCTTCTTGGTTATCTTTTATACCAAAGATCAATTAAATGACTTTATTTGAAAATAAACTAATGAATATTTTTTTCAATCTGGTATTAATCTTACCTACAGTGTGATCAACCTTTGAGAAGTCATTCCATCAATATATTAGTCTACTCGACTTGCTGATTACCTTCTTAAATTTGCAAACATTACTCTAAATGCGACAGATAATGTTACCGTCGTGTAACATTCCTCGTGAATGTGAGTAAATAACATCGTTGTTGAAAATAAATAATAATTAGGGGCATTACAGATATGGATAAACCCGCTCAAGTCGG
>JAEYFY010000158.1 GCA_023454395.1 Pseudomonadota bacterium | reverse complement strand
ATTCAACACCCCTCATTACCACCATTGTTGGTGGGTTAGCACTTGCTTACATTTTAGGCATGATCGCTCAACGGCTAAAAATCTCACCTTTAGTAGGATATCTTGCTGCGGGTGTACTCGCTGGTCCATTTACTCCCGGCTTTGTCGCTGATACATCTCTCGCTCCTGAACTCGCTGAAATTGGCGTTATTCTGCTTATGTTTGGTGTAGGTTTACACTTTTCATTAAAAGATCTGATGGCAGTAAAAGCCATCGCTATTCCGGGTGCTATTGCCCAAATTACAGTAGCAACACTATTAGGACTAGGATTATCAGCATTTTTTGGCTGGGGCTTATTTAGTGGCATTGTATTCGGTTTGTGCCTATCAACAGCAAGCACCGTTGTTCTTTTGCGCGCGCTTGAAGAAAGAGGCCTGATTGATAGCCAACGAGGTCAAATTGCTATTGGTTGGTTGATTGTTGAAGACTTAGCAATGGTGTTAGCCCTTGTTTTACTCCCTGCTATCGCCAATATGCTGGAAAGTAGCGATCAAACCAATATTTCTCAACTCATGATCAATTTAGGTATCACCATCGGTAAAGTGATAGCCTTTATCTTAATCATGATGATTGTTGGTCGTAAGCTTATTCCTTGGATTTTAGCTAAAACCGCGGCGACTGGCTCTCGTGAGCTATTTACACTAAGTGTACTCGCCCTAGCTTTAGGTATCGCTTATGGCGCTGTAACCTTATTTGATGCTTCCTTCGCATTAGGGGCATTCTTTGCGGGTATGGTGCTGAATGAGTCTGAATTAAGCCATAGAGCGGCTCAAGATACTTTACCGCTGAGAGATGCTTTCGCGGTGCTGTTCTTTGTGTCTGTCGGCATGTTATTTGATCCAATGGTATTAATTGAGCATCCTCTTGGGATCTTAGCAACGCTAGCTATCATTATTATTGGTAAATCAGCCGCTGCATTAGTTCTTGTACGCATGTTTGGACATTCCAGACGTACCGCCTTAACTATTTCAGCCAGCCTTGCTCAAATTGGTGAGTTTGCCTTTATTCTTGCTGGTCTTGGTGTGGCGCTAAACGTTTTAGAGCCAGATGCACGTAATCTTGTTTTAGCCGGTGCTTTAGTCTCGATTATGCTAAACCCAGTACTGTTCTCTTTATTAGACCGTTATCTGGCAAAAACAGAAACCAAAGAAGAAATGGAACAGCTACAACAAGAAGAGCTGGAAGAAGAGATGCCTGTCCCAGTTGATATTTGTGGTCACGCCATTATCGTCGGTTATGGACGTGCAGGAAGCATGCTGGCTGAAAAATTATTAGCTCAATCTATTCCATTAGTGATTATCGAAAATAGCCGTAATAAATTTGCTGAGTTAAAAGAGAAAAGTTTAAACACCGTACTGGGTAATGCATCGACTAAAGAGTCACTTGCTTTAGCCCGTATTGATTGTGCTAAATCTTTATTACTGACGATACCTAATGGTTATGAAGCAGCCGATGTCGCTGAAACGGCAAGAAGTATGAACCCTGATTTAAATATCATTGTTCGCGCCCATTTTGACGATATTATCGTGCGAGCTAACTATGATGAAGAAGCTTCTTTTATCCTTGAAAAAGGCGCAAATCACGTCGTTATCGATGAAGATCAAACAGCATCTGCAATGGCGGACATGCTAATTAAAGAAGTTGAGTTTGGTTGTGCTATTGATGATACACCTGAAAATGGTCAACAAATCATTGCACCTAGTGCGGCGCAATAATCAAACACAGGTAATCACTTAAATCCATAGAATTTAAGTCAATAAAAAACCTATCAATAAATGTTGATAGGTTTTTTTTATTTCACACTGATAAAACAAGACTTAGAAACAATATCAACTTAACGTTCCCAATAAGCTTCTTCCAAGCTGTCTTCTTTTTCAGGTAAACCGCGCGTCAAGCGTGGAGAATGCTGGCTTAACACTTGATAACTCACTCGGTTAGCATATTTACATACTTGCGCTAATGATGAGTAAGTTAAATAAGTCCGAGGATGCTTACTTGAATTTGGCACATTAATGCGATGATAGCTATTTGCTGTAATATCATGCAGCAATGCTGATAATGCGGCATCACCCGCACCATTTGTATTCATGATCTTTTCAGGGCCACCCATATAAGGTTCTATATGAGAATAGACTTTCTCTGGCTCTTCACAATCTTTACGACGCATTGCTCGACTAAATTCATAACGATTAAATTCAGCAATCGCACCCGGTAATAAAGGATGTGTGGTTTGGCGCTTAAAGCCGTGTTCTGTATAACCGCCCATATAAAGACCCGCAGGTCCCGCAGTACAAAGCACTAAATCAACCCATTCTAAAGCGACATCGGAAGCCAACAGAGGATCAGCATGCCCAGTTAATTCAAAAGCTTCATCTTCATTCATGGCGACAACAGAAACGTGCTCTTTTAAGAAATCACGCCACCATTGTGGATCATCGGCAATAACATATTTTGTACCAAGGGTGAGAACGACAGGCACATCATATTTTTTCGCATACTCAATCGCTTTCATGGTTGCTAGCGGCATCGGTTCACCAGGTTTACAGCGAACTAAGTAAGCCGTTAACACCAATGCGGAGGCTTCTGCAATCACCTCTTCCGGAATGCTTTCAGGTCTAAGTTGATTCATTTGACCGGGGCTAATAGCAAATGTGCGTTCACCATTTTCTGTGATCAGCGTAAAACAGCGCCCAATAGCACCATCAACACCTTGGAGGTAATTGAGATCAGTACGGCTAGAGGTGTTACATAAATAACGATAAGCATAGCTACCAATCTGAATATTATTACACATAGTGCCTAATAACACAGAGCGGTCGTCAGCCAATACAGAATAGTTATGTAGCGTATTACCAATAGTGCCACCAGCAAATTCGTGTGTTATCAGATTATTATCTGTTAACTCACGATAAAGTGCCTCTGCGACATCATCTTCAATAACAAGAGAGTGTCCCTGACTCAAGTTATAACGGTTAATAAACTCTTCATCAACTTTCGCTTCAATATCAACCAATGTTTGGTCAATACCCACGATATAAGCGCGAGAGGATTCGCTCTCCGTCATATTGATGATGGGTTGTAATAGAGGATCTCGTAAACTAACGGGAAAATAGTGTTTGGATTTTCGTTTGCCAGGGAATTTCATTGTGAACGATGCTACACAGCTAAAAAAGATGCGCAATGTTAACACAATATTATGGGAGAGACAGTAGGTGTACGTCAGTACACCTACTTATTTAAAGATATTTTTATGCGGTTTTACGACGGCTTCTTGCCATATAGCTCAGTAAAACACCCATAACAGACAGAATGAAACCAACAAAAGCGGCACCAACTAAAATCAGAGCGCGTTTAGGTGCGTCTTTTTTAGTCGGTTCATAAGGCTTCAACATATATTTGAACGGTACAAATTGAAGCTCGTCTAATTTCACTTTTTCTAACTGTTTCATATTATATAAGCGGTTTTTCAGATCTGAACTCACTGTTGTTGGATCAGTGATAGCTTCAGTAATCGCTAATTTACTTGTTAAAGCATCAGAACCCATGGCAATCGAATAATCAGGATCATCTTTAATTTGTGCGCCTTCACTGGAAATAGGTTTTTTCACTCCAGCGGCATTAGCAATTTCTAACGCATATTTTAAACGTTGCACATTTACATTACGCGCATTAGCGATACGCTCTAAATCCATTTCATAGGCTTTTTGTGCAAAACTTAATTTACGTTCAATTTGGTCATCAATTTCGTCTTTTACTTCCACGCGTACTTTGGTAGAAATAAAGCGAATATAACCAGAAAGTAAATCGTATGCTTCTTCAGGGGTTGGTGCGGTAAAGCTTAAATTGATTTCACCACTAAACTCTTCTTCACTGTTTTTACTGTCTGAAGCTTTTAAATTAATGTCTTTGGTGACAATTTCTTCAATTAGTTTGCGCTGATCCAATGGTGTTGGATTTTCCATTTTAGCCAGCAAACTTTTGTAATAGTCTGTACTTATTAAATATTCTTCACGTAAAACACGAGAGTTATAGTTATTGATAAACTTTTGATAAACAGATGAGCCATTCACACCAGTATCAACATCCACCAAGCTAAGTTCGGTCAATGTTGCTCTTAATTGCTTCATTTCATCAAGCATTGGCTTAGTAATTGCAGCTTGGCTCGTCCATTTTTGTGGTAAAAAGCTTGCAACAGTAAAGCCAACGATAGCAAATAATAACGTGATACCAATAATGACAAATTTTGATTTATAAATAACAGAAAATAATTCAA
>JAEYFY010000096.1 GCA_023454395.1 Pseudomonadota bacterium | reverse complement strand
TGAGGAGCGGATTGTTCTTCTTTTACATCGAGAGCCAGCTGACGCAACTTCTCACAAATATAGTTAAATGTTTCCTCATCAGGTTCTTGTGAGTTTTTATGTGCATCCAATTGCTGTTGCATAATATCTTTCGCTTCCAGAAACAGGTTAATAATGTCGTCGGTGAGCGCCATCTCATGACGTCTTGCACTATCGAGCAAGTTTTCAAGCACATGAGTGGTCTGTTGAAGTTTAACGAAGCCAAATGTTGCAGCTCCTCCTTTTATGGAGTGTGCACTACGGAAAATCGCATTCATCTGTTCTTGATCTGGATTTGCAGGATCAAGTAACAGTAAATGCTGTTCCATATCAGCTAACAACTCATCTGCTTCATCAAAAAATGTTTGATAAAACTCAGTAATATCCATCGTTACTCATTCACCTTTACGCGATTACTAACAAATTAGGGTGCTGTTCCCTGCTTTGTCGTAATATTTGTCGATTGTGATGGCAAACTTTCCCCAGAAACTCCTGTTTCAACATTTTCCTTTTTTGATTCGGGAAGCTCAGATGCAGAAGACACAGACGAACCCGTCTGTGTGTTTCCTGCTTTTTCTTGTGGGGTTTCTTGCCCTGAAAGTAGAGGTTCAATTTCTGAAGCCCCTGTTACTGTCGGTGCAACCCGCTCATTTTCTTGTACAATTTTTTGTTCTGCTTGCTTCGTTAAGACCAAAATACTGATCCGTCGGTTAGCAGGTGCAAAACCATCCTCTTTAACTAAATGAACTGTTGATGCCATACCTACAACACGCAACACTTTCCATTCACTCAATCCTGCACCAATTAATTCTCGACGAGAGGCATTCGCACGATCCGTTGATAGTTCCCAGTTACTATATTTAAAAGCGCCACTTGCATAAGGAATATCATCGGTATGACCCGATAAACTGATTTTGTATGGCGTGTCATTTAAAATAGGTGCTATTGCCGTCAAAATATCCTTCATATAAGGTTCAACGGTGGCACTACCGACCCTAAACATAGGTCTACTTTCTTTATCTATAATCTGAATTCGTAACCCTTCATCCATCATGTCTATTAATAAATGAGGTTTCAGATCTTTTAACCGAGGATCGTTTAAAATAACTTGCTCTAAATTTTCTTTTAATCGGCGAAATTGTTGCTTTTCATTGAGCTGTTTATCTTCCTGGCCTTTTGGCAAAACATCACCTTCGTTATAGACAGGATCACGCCCTCCTCCAGGAATAGGATTGGTTGCATCCCCACTAAATCGCCCTTTTTCAATCGCGACTTTTAATGGCGTACGAAAATATTCGGCTACACGAGTTAATTCTTGTGGACTAGAGATTGAAAGTAACCACATGACAAGAAAGAAAGCCATCATTGCAGTCATAAAATCAGCATAAGCTATCTTCCATGCACCACCGTGAGCGTTATGTTGCTTTCTCCCTCGTTTTTTAACTCGAATGATCTGTGAATTACTCTTCATAATTACTCTTCTTTCATTGCATCAGGATTTGCCTGCATTGGTGTCCGTACCTGACGTACATGTTCTTCCAATTCAATAAAAGAAGGTCTGTCTGCCAGAAAGAGGGTTTTACGTCCAAATTCAACTGCTATCTGTGGTGCATATCCGTTCATGCTAGATAACAATGTTGTTTTAATGCACTCCATCATTTTCATTTGCTGACTAGAGCGCTGTCTGAGTCTAGAAGCTAATGGTGAAATAAAGCCATAAGCTAATAAAATACCTAAGAAAGTACCAACCATTGCATGTCCAATTAATACGCCCATTTCACCGGCTGGTCTATCCGCAGCACCTAGCGCATTAACAACACCCATAACAGCGGCAACGATACCAAACGCAGGGAGTGAATCCCCCATTGCTGATAAACCTGTTGCAGGGACTTCGCTCTCTTCCTCAAAAGTTGCAATCTCTTCATCCATCAGAGATTCAATTTCATAAGGATTCATATTCCCTGTCACCATCAAACGCATATAGTCAGTAATAAAACTGAGCATATAAGCATCTTTCATAATGCGAGGATATTGAGAAAAAATGTCACTTTGTTGTGGGTTTTCGATATCTCTCTCTAATGCCAACATCCCGTTTTGACGTGCTTTTGACAATAAACGAAACATCAGTGCCATTAAATCCATGTACATCGCTTTATTGTAATTTGTACTACGAAGCAACTTCGGTAGGATCTTCATTGTTGATACAATTGCTCTACCATTATTACCTACAATAAAAGCACCGACACCGGCACCAAAGATGATTATAAATTCGGCTGGCTGGTACAAGGCGCCTAAACTACCACCGACGAGAAGATATCCCCCGATGACGGCGCTCATAACCACGATATATCCTAAGAGTACTAACACGCGATATCCCTTTAGCTAATTTCGTTATAGAGAGAATGGCGAACATAGCAGCAAGAGATAGGAGGGGGAGAGGAAACGGCTCAGGTTATAGATAACTAAACTCTATAACCTGATATTTAACTTTCAATCTCGAATCACATTGCAAACTGTTCAAGACCATCCAACAGTTGTAAGTTAATATCGGCAGGATTGGCGGAAAGTTTACGTTTTTTTATTGCGCGAGAAGGTGGCTGGCAAAGACTACAAACATAATTGCTAGCTGGCTGGTGTGCGTGTGTAATAAATGAACCATTACATTTGGTACAAACGGAAAGTTGCAACATGCCACTTTCAACAAAGCGTACTAATGTCCATGCTCTTGTTAGTGCTAAAATAGGTTCTTGATCTTTAACAGGTGGACATTGTTCTAAATATAAACGATAAGCTTTAACAACAGCCTCAACACCAACACAACCGCCATTTTTTAATAAAAAGCGATAAGCGTTATAAAACATTGAAGAATGGATATTTTGTTCCCATGTCATAAACCAATCCGTTGAAAATGGCAGCATTCCTTTTGGAGGGGGGCTACCTCTTAATTCTTTGTATAATTTAATTAAACGCCCCCGACTTAATTGAGTTTCACTTTCAAGCATTTGTAAGCGGGCACCCAAGGTGATTAATTCCATTGCTAAGCGAATATCTTTCGCTTCTCGGACGATACTTTTCTCACTCATTGTTATGCCCGTTTCTTTGTCGCATTAGTGTCTTGTTCCGATAACTGACGAAACAAGTTAGAAGAAAGAAGAATGCCAGTATGAATTTGTTGTAAATCATCCACTCTAGATTCTTTAGTGAGTTGTTCTATTGTTTCGCTGTCTTCAAACCGGAAATTACAGATTAGTTGGTTTGTTTCAGCCAACTTAACCAATTGAGGCAATGTAAGCTCTGCTAGCGCATCCGCCATTGCGTCACTAATCCCAAGCCGAAACATTGCGGAAGCCTTTTCTTGGTTAATTAACCTTTGCGCTAAAAGCAAATACGATAAATTTATGTCATAAATATGCTTAAGCAATTCAACCGTACTCATCTCTTTACATCCCGTCCGATTATATTGAACAAAGAGGATCTCTGTAATGAAAGATCCCGAGGAAATTAATATAAATGTAATATTAAATTTCCAGGCCCCATTTTATGAACATGACTCGTAGTAACACTACCTTGTATTACTTAGTTACGGTCATTTTCAAAAGTAGCGAAAAAAACATTTAAATTAAAAGTAAACTTTAAATGCTCGCCAATATAGCTCGTTAAGAATAATCCTAACGCCACAACTTTACTCCCTAACGATTAAGTTATTCAACGGATAAAGTAGTCTAATTTAAATACTATGTGAGTCACATCACAAAAAGATAATCATTATTATGGAATTAGTTCATTAACTATTCAAGTGATAAAAGTAATAAAACTTGGTGTAAATTAATAAGCTAATCTACCCAAATTAAAATATTAATGATAATTTTTTATTTTATACGATCTATTAAACTTATAAACCTAAAAATACAGCATAAAAATTTGACAAATCCGCAATTGTAGATTTTTTTGATCACAGTAACATATATTGATATATCTCCTCCTCATCTTTATCTAAACAAGGCTCCCAAATTTAATAAATATTTCTATAGATATTATTTTTTTCGTCATTTACGTAAACCTTCAGAAATGATCACTTTTTATTTACAATTTGTTTGAAAAATAATCAATTCTAATTATTTATAGTTATCCTAAATTTTTTTATTATTTTGCAACATAAATTATTCTTTAAAATCAAGATGATAATTCAATACATTTATTAAGCAGGACGATAAGTCATATAAAATTAAATTCTTAGTTATGCATCTTCACCCTTAAATCATTGAATATTTATTTCCACATTATTAAAGTTTCAAACGTAATAATACAATTTAACTAATGATTATTAAGTGCTATTTAACACTTAAATTACAGAACTCTTAATAAGTGTTTTCTTGGTTGTAAATTAATCACATAGAAATAATACCCACACATAAGTAAGTTTTATTTATGAATTACGGTGTATTTTATGAACAATATAAATTTTAAATTGCCACAACTTTAATATAAAAACAGAAGAGTATTTTTTTATTTAATTAAATGAAAAAACCTGTTATTTAATTATTAATTCAAAATGGAATATAAAAATAATACAGCATTTAACTTAAGTAAAATTTAAAAAAACAAGCGTTTTTTTATAAAATAAAGTCATAATTTATTAGTGTAAAAAATTAAATTAAAATCCGATTATTTTTCTCCTTATATAGATATATATTAATAAAATAATCGACAATTAATTAACAATATAATACCCAGTAAAAAAACATAAAGAAAAAAAGCAGATTTATAATTTATGCCTTATATAAACACACCTCTTTTTTTATAAAAAAAAGACATTTTATGAAATATAAATTTCAATTTCATAAAAAAAGATCCCAAGATCTCCAATATAAAGTGATTAATTCATAAAATAATAATGCAAAATATAAATTCTGTTTTTCCTGTTATCAACATTATCTCAACACAATAAACGGCGGTAATGGCAAATATGACAACCTGAAGTTAACACTTGTACACATCAAGTTTTTCAATGTAAAGACAGAAAAACAAATATGATCAAAATAACATCTCATTGACTATTCTATTAGCATTAGTGCGAACTAAAAAATATCAAATGTTACCTTTTAGCCCCAAAACAACTCCTAACAGCAATTGGTTTTGCTCTTACCAATGATGAGCATTGTTTCACTTTCTCTCTTATCGTATAGTTAACCTCTTTTTTTCAACCTAGCTAGCACAAGTATCAAGACATTACAGAGCCAAAAGTGCTGACTTCGTAACAGCGTCATTACTTAACAAAAGTTGATGTGGATGGGCTTAGCAGAGTATAAAGATTTATATATCGGTATATCTTTACTTAAAGCGCTAAAATATATCTCTAAATATTTCTCTATTCTAATCACTAATTTTACTCATTTTATTACCCTTTTTATGAGTAATTTTGCGTTTAAAAAGACTTTTCCTCTCTATCAAAACCTAATAAAAATATTGGTGTATCTAAATAATCAAGGCTTATATCTCATTTATTAGATTAGTCTTAAAAACCAATAACAGAGCTTAGTATTCTATACCCCCAAACTGTTCTAAATTTTTGGAAAAGAAAGGTTTTGAAAAATATTGTAACCGTATTTTTCAAAAGTAATAATTGAGATTATTCATGTCGTGAATGCAAATACTTTATGCATTGCTTTCAGTTCTATTGAAATGAGTTACATCGTTTTTAGTAAGCAAACATGAAATGATTGTTCACCCTTTTATACCAGCAATTTTTTAAATTAAAGTTCCTCTTATCGTTGTTTTTATCTTTTTTAGTAAATCGAAAAAGGTCAGTACCACAATTATCTTTTATATATATTTTTACAGCAAATACTAATGACACGTCTATTTCATACTAAGATAATTCTCTTTCTGTAATAAGTAAGATTTACGTCCTTGACAAAGTTGTAAACAAGATAACTTTGAAATTATTATTTTATTGAATGGAAAGAGTGGTGTGATTTTTCTACTCTTATTATAAGATTACTTATTGGTATCATTTTTTCTACATGACCTTTACAAAAAATCCTACAATTTTTCAAAAGATTTTCATTCATAATTGATTAGTGATTACAAACAACATACCGCCGCAATTCATCAGCTTTACTGTAGAGGTCTAAACTCACCGTTTTCCTGAATTTTCCCCCATTTTTTGAATGGTCTAATTTGATTAAATTAAAAACATTACTCAAAAAATCATACTTAAATTAAATACGATAGAAAATATTGATAAAATTTTCGCCAAATACATTGAAATAATTTGAGAGTATAATTTAGGTATTAAAAAAAATTCAATATAATCAATGGAAAACATCTATTTTCACCCCAAATTCTATACTGCATTAAGCCCCTTAATAACGATTTTTTGTCCTACAATACTCCTAAGTACCTCATTTAATAAGTAAACCAAGGGTAGCAATCGCTTACTTGATTTTAGCTTTTTCTATTTATTAAAAACAAAATAAACAAAGATAAATCAAATCAGCCTAGAACGAGCGATCAATAAAGATGAGAGAGCGCATCAAATATACCTAAACTCTATTCAACTTTTTTCATTCATAACTCATTATATACGGGTTAACCACAATACAAATAATTGGACATGAATCAATTTAGGTAAAAATGTTTGTTTTTATTAAAACGAAAATGAATATATTCCCCCCTACTGTGTATTTTAATTAGTTTTTTGAGTCCATTTTTCTATTTTTTATTCCATAAAGTAATAGTTACAAAAATAATAATTACACAAACAAAATACTTTATTTCTATATATCAGTAAGAATACGTAACTTATGGCTAAGATCTCATTATTCACATCAGAGAAATGAGTTTTAGAATTAAACCTTATGCTAAAGCTCTTAATAACTTGGGGCTTGGATAGGCAAAAGTGAATGGTTTACGAAGAACAAACAAAAATATGTGACTGGGATGAATAAACATAATCGACGACACAACAGCTTGAAATATGGCAGCTCTATTACTTACAAATTGCAAAGTTATATTCTTTATAACTTTTATCAATATTCATATTCCTTTTTGAAATAACTTTGTAATTGGATATCTATCTCGGTCTTTATACGACAAAAAAACGCCCTACATTTAATATAGGGCGTCTTAAGTAGAAAGCTAGTATCTTGAAAAGATCCATCAAGCGGGATGCTCTGCCGCTATCTTCCAATTAATTGCACTGACACTCTTTTCTAAACTTACTCTGCAAACAATCGCTTCTATCTCTTTTTGCTCGACAGGCGTTGCCAGTAATTCAGCACAAACTTCCAATTGACTAGGCATCAATGTATCAGCACTGCTTAAAGACTGTAATCGAACGTGTAATCCATTGATGGCTTGCAAAATAAGTGTTCTCACTAAAACTTCATCTTCTTCATGACAAATAATTCGTATTGAGTAGCGTTGCTCTATATCTATTGCTTGATGTTGTGGTTGCGCGTTTATCCGCTGAGCAGCCTCTCGCAATAAGATATTCGCACAAAGAATAAGAACTGTTGCTATGGTTGCCAATTGATATAAACCTAAGCCACATAACACGCCAATTCCTGCTGAACACCAAAGCGTGGCGGCTGTATTAAGCCCCCGTATATTCATTCCTTCACGCATGATCACACCAGCACCAAGAAATCCAATACCTGAAACAACTTGAGCCGCAATCCGACCTGGGCTATCTGGCGAAGTTTCTATTGAACTTAAAATAAAAACAGCCGCACCCGTTGCAACTAAAGCATTTGTTCTTAAACCGGCCATTCTTTGTCGCCATTGACGTTCGGCACCAATCAAAGCACCAAGACACATTGCAATCACGAGATTTAAAATATAAGGCGTCATCGTCATGTTTATTTCCTCTACATGATGATTAAAATTGATATGAAAATTTTGCTCTGATAATTCAGAGTGTTGAAATTAATTCATCGCCTTAGGTGGAGGAAATAGAGAGAAAAAAATGTAGCACATAAAATTACCTTTCTTATTTTAGAAGCATAAGGGAAATCATTTGGGTAAGTGCATAATAGGAATATATATAAGAAAGGAATATTACAATGCACTGCCCACCAAAATGGTAAGCAGTTTTAGTGAAGAAAACAGCTTACCTGTTATTTTGAATAAAATTATTCTCGATTAATGGAGTTATCATTAACCTACAACTTTGTGTCTCCACAGTGTTTTCTCCTAACTGAAATTTGGCAAAAGTATAAGTAGCTGATTTGAAAATGTAAATGAACCGTACCTAAACGTCAGTCACTTTTGCTGTATTGGTCTAACAAATGTCCCTTCTCCGCCCTCTTTTTCATTAAAAAACCAAATTCCTTTTGGATATTCAGGGAGTGATACTAAATACATTATGCCTTCATTAAATTCTTCGACAAGTAGGATAGTTCCTTCACGATCGGCAATACCATCAGTTTTCACAACAACGTTATCATTAACCTGCATTTTCTCTCCTGATAAATATTATCATTCTCTTTTTCTTTATTTTACCCATAAAGAAAAAGCCTGCCACCATAAGGTGACAGGCTTGAAGAAAATTTTTAAAAGGCTTTAAATTACAGAGCTGTTACGTTAGCAGCTGCTGGACCTTTTGCACCGTTTTCAATTGTGAATTCTACGTTCTGACCTTCAGCCAGAGTTTTGAAACCGTTACCTTGAATGGCAGAAAAGTGAACGAATACGTCTTTGC
>JAEYFY010000062.1 GCA_023454395.1 Pseudomonadota bacterium | reverse complement strand
AAAACAATTTCAGTTGACAGAATAAACGCTCAAAAAAAAGATGATTGGAGGAATAGGCGTAAATTGGATTGCTATTTATGCGTTTAAGGCGTGCAAAGTCGATGTACACTGTTGTTGCTAAATAATGGCAAACGCACAATTAGCATCAACTCTGTAAGGTGATACAAATTATGTTAGTTAGAACTCTTATCGGTCTATTTTCTTTTTTCTTTATGATGAATGTGAGTATTGCGAAATCACTCCCTGAAGAACTACAAGATTTCTTTGTCGCACTTCATCAACAAGGCGATAAAGTGACTGTGACAGTTTTAACACCAGAAGATAAATGGCCAGTCTGCCAAACACAAGAGATCCAAGGTCATGCTGGCTCCCGTAATTGGGGACGTCTTTCAATTCCAATTCAGTGTGATAAGCAGCGTCGTTTTATTCAAATTGATGTTAGCGTTAATGGTAAATACTTAATCGCGAAAAAAGACATCAATCGTGATGACATTATTGAAACTTCTGCCGTTAGCATGGCAACGGGTGAGTTAGAAAAATTACCTTATGATGTATTACGTGATCCTGCATTAATTAAAAATGCGATCGCAATGCGACAAATATCCGCAGGAAAGCCTTTAACCTCGACAATGGTTCGTCGCCCTTGGGCTATTTTGGCGGGACAAACCGTGACTGTATTTGCACAAGGTCCCCACTTTCAGATCCGCTATGAAGGTAAAGCCGTAAACAATGCTGTCGCCAATGAAACCATTCGCGTAAGAGTTAAATCAGGTCAAATCGTCACTGGCGAAGCACTTGAAGATGGCTCTGTTCGTATCCCTCTTTAATAGATTAAAAAGCTGATAAGCAGAATAAGCCTATATTAAATTGCTTGTTACCCGTTTCAGTTATGGCAAGCCAAGGTAAACTCTCTTACGTTACATTTTTACTCTAAATAATTGCGACAATTTAAAGCATCAATATAGATAAATGTTGATACTCTAAATAATTTAAGTTGTAGCTAGGCGGCAAATGAATGAGTCGCTAGGAGCATACATAAGTATGTGACTAGTGCGAGTGAATGTAGCTAACAACGCTACAACTTAAAGTATAACGAGTAGTGTGACTAGTGCGAGTGAATGTAGCTAACAACGCTACAGCTTAAAGTATAACGAGTATCACGACTAAGATTAAAGTTTTTGATTCTACAGCCGATATAAAGAACCAAGATGATAGGCGAAAACACATAGGTTGTTTTACAATGGCTTCATCTGACTATTAATTGATGCCTAACAAAGGATTTTCCTATGAGTATTGAACGCACAAATCCACTGCTTCCGATTAACGCAATTGCGCAACGAAACCCGAGTGAAATCACTCAAGGCTCTCGTAAATCGGGAACAACTGAACAAAAAACGGCAACAGGCGACACCTCTGTAAAACTGAGTGAAGCACAGAAAAAACTTGTTCAACCGGGAAATAAAGATATTAACGTTGAGAAAGTTGCTCGCTTAAAAGAAGCAATTGCCAACGGAACATTAACCATGGACAGCGGTAAAATTGCGGACGCTCTTTTCCGTGAAGCTGCTGAAAGCATAACTCAATAATATTTTAATGATTATGATGGAAGAACTCCGCCAGACTTTAGATCTTCAATTATCACAGCTTAATACCATTGCGGGTATTTTACGTACTGAACAGCAGTTATTATGCGCAGGTAATATTGATATCAATGCATTGCATGAAGTCACTGAACAGAAGAATTTTGTCTTGTCGGCTTTGGGTCATACAGACCAACAGCGTCATACGCTAAGCCTACAAGCCGGTGTAGAAAAACCTTATACAGGGTTACCGTTCTTATCTGATTTATGGGCGCAAATAATCGACATCTCGGCGGAGTTAAGATATCTGAATCAACATAACGGATTACTACTCGATCAACACATCGCTCGTAATAGTGATGCTATCCGTTTTTTGCAGAAGAACCACAGCCCCACCCTTTATGGTTCTGATGGGCAAGCACAACGTTCAACACTGGCTGGACGCAAAATTCAAGTTTAGGTTCTTTCGATAATTATCAGAATTCACACAAAACGCCATCAATTTTGATGGCGTTTTGCTTTGCTGATAAAACTTTGCTGACAAAGCACTACTCACTTTAAGCCACCAACAGCTCACGCTGCTCTATTATTTATCGTCTTTTTTGTGACACGTCATTTCGCTTATCTGAACCTTGGTTTTATTGGCGTCTTTATTAATGCACCTTTTCATACACGGCTAAAAATAAACACCACGCGCTAACACATCACCCCTTCAGTTTTATCAACATATAAAAAAAGACCACTTAATAAAGTGGTCTTAGATTTAGATAATGGCATTATTAGTGAGAACGATTAATGAGGTTGCCCACCAATCATTGACGTCATACGAATGCGACGACCTTCACTGATTTCCATATTCGACAATACAGCTAACTGTGGCAAGCTACGACGTAAGAAACGTGACAATAATGAACGTAACGCATGATTGACTAATAAGACAGGCGCGCCACCCGACATCTCTTGATGACGTACCGCATCCGCGGCTTGTTGTTCAATATTTTCAGCCAGCCCCGGCTCTAAACCGCCACCACTTTGCATTGCTTGAACAAGAATACGCTCTAAGCTTGCATCCAATCCAATGACTTGGATTTCATCTTGATCACCAAACCAGTGTTGTGTAATCGCACGACGAAGTGCAACACGCACAACTGCTGTTAATTCAGCCGGATCTTTCTGCTCTGGTGCGTGCTCTGCTAAGGCTTCTAAGATGGTTCTCATATCACGAATAGGCACTTGTTCAGACAGCAAGTTTTGCAATACTTTGTGCAATACTGTGAGTGAAAGCATATCTGGGATCATATTTTCTGTCATTTTAGGAAGTTCTTTACTCACCCTATCAAACAACATTTGTGCTTCTTGACGACCAAATAATTCCGATGCGTATTTCGCTAATGCATGGTTAAAGTGCGTTGCAATAACGGTACTTGCAGCAACAACGGTATAACCCTGAACCTGAGCTTGTTCTCTTAAACTGTCATCAATCCAAACAGCAGGTAAACCAAATGCAGGCTCTTGAGTAATATCGCCCTCTAAAGAGCCAACGGCATTACCCGGATTGATGGCTAACCAACGACCTGGATGCGCTTCACCGTGACCAATCTCAACCCCTTTCATTAGAATGCGATAAGAAGAAGGTCTTAATTCCATATTGTCTCGGATATGAACAACAGGAGGAAGATACCCTGTTTCCTGAGCAAACTTTTTACGGATACCACTAATTCGACCTAGCAACTCACCATTTTGGCGGCTATCTACCATTGGAATTAAGCGATACCCTACTTCCATCGCTAATGGATCTTCAAGTTGTACATCTTCCCATGAAGCTTCAACAACACGGTTTTGTTTTTCAACTTCTTCCATCTCTTTTTGTTGATGCACTTCAGGGTTAGCGTTGCGACGTAAGATATACCAACCTAATCCACCTAATGCTGCGGTGAAGAAAAGGAAAACAAAGTTAGGCATTCCTGGCACTAAGCCTAACAGACCGAGCACACCCGCGGTTAACATTAGAACGCGAGGATTATCAAACAGTTGGGTAACCATCTGTTGCCCAACATCTTCATCTGTGGCAACACGAGTAACGATAACACCCGCTGCTGTTGAGATAATCAATGCAGGGATTTGAGCAACCAGACCATCACCGATGGTTAAAAGTGTATAAGTCGTTGCCGCATCGTTTAATGCCATTCCGTGTTGAGCGACACCGACGATAAGCCCGCCCACCACGTTAATCACAAGGATCATTAAGCCTGCGATGGCGTCACCACGAACGAACTTACTCGCACCATCCATTGAACCGTAAAAGTCGGATTCCAATGAAACTTCTTTACGACGTTTTTTTGCTTCGTCTTCGTTGATAATACCTGCATTCAGGTCAGCATCGATTGCCATCTGTTTACCCGGCATTCCATCTAACACAAAACGCGCACCAACTTCCGCAATACGTCCCGCACCCTTGGTGATAACCATAAAGTTAATCAAAATAAGGATGATAAAGACCACAATACCGATAGCAAAGTTACCGCCAACAAGGAAATGGCCAAATGCCTCAACAACACGCCCTGCGGCTGCTGGCCCTGTATGCCCTTCCATTAAGATGATACGAGTTGAAGCCACGTTTAATGATAAACGTAACAACGTGGTAAACAGCAAAATGGTAGGGAAAGCAGCAAAGTCCAGCGTACGTCGAGTGAACATTGCGACCAACAGCACCATGATGGAGAGTGCGATGTTAAAGGTAAATAATAAATCCAATAGAAAAGGTGGCAATGGCAATACCATCATTGACAGTATCAACAAGATAAGCACTGGCCCTGCCAGTATCTGCCACTGAGAACTTTTCCAATTTCCCGGCAAGCGGAGTAATGAGGCCAAATTAGCCATGACGATTATCTTCTCCAGCAAAGTCCAGTGCGGGAGGCACTGGCAAGTTCATAGGT
>JAEYFY010000056.1 GCA_023454395.1 Pseudomonadota bacterium | reverse complement strand
AGAAAAGGGAGCTTAATGGATATGGGTGGCCAAAGAAAGTTCGGCTAGATTTTGAGTGAGTAGATTGCATCTTAAATTCCCAAAAAAAACCTCTACAGGTCGTTTGCAAGTAAAAAGAACAAAATATCAGCTAGTGGCTAAACAAAATTATTTCATTCTGTTATCAATATCCACTGCATTTAATTAATATATTTTTAACATACTTTTGTCAGAATTTAGTGACTAAAAGTATATTTAATACTTTATAAACCATTTTTTGGTGCAAAAGTCGATAAAAATCTCATTTTGCAATAGTTAACCTTGCAATTTTTTGAAAAAAGAGGACAAGAAAATTTTATGGGTGTTAACAAAAGGGTGGTAAGAATGTTCTTAATAAACAATAAATTACAAAAAATAGAATAAAAAAAATAACAATTAGGGCTTTAAATGTAAAAGTGTAATTTTTTGAAGAAAAAAAACTATTAACTAATCTAATTTATAGATTTTTTGATTACTTTTCTTGTGGGGTTCTAAAGCTTAACCAAGAATAAATTAGATTAAAAAAGACAACGGCTGCGGTGAAATAAAAAACAGCTCTAAATCCATAGCTTGCCGCAACAAAAGCGCCCATTAACGGTCCTGTAACATTTCCAACATCTCTTAGTGCTTGGTTATAGCTGAATATTCGCCCTGCAATAGCAGGCGTAATGTTATAAAGAATTAGCGTTTGTACCGCAGGTAACATGGCTGCGTTGACCGCCCCAAGTAAAAAACGTAGTGCGCCAAGTTCCCAATAATTACTGACCAATGCCATTGGAATTAACATAAAAATAGAGAGTCCGAGAGTAAAAAGAAGGACTTTATCTGGACCAATTCGATCACCTAATTTACCAAAACGAGGGGCGCTAATAAGTGCGGCAATACCGGGTACAGAGGCGACAACACCACTGATAAAGGCAAGATTGCTGACAGAGCCTGTTAATTCACGAATATAAAGTGTCAAAATAGGCGTAACGGAGCCTGTTGCGACTTGAATGATCATCGTAGTGAAAAATAGGCATACAACGAGTCTTTTATTTTTAAGTGATGAGAATACTTGTTTTGTGGTCAATGCGTCTTTTTTAGAAACCGGTGTAAAGTTTTCACTGACAAAAAAGAGGGTGACTAAAAAGCAAATAAATAAAACGGCAGATGTAATAAAGAAGACAGGACGTAAACCATAGAGATCGGCAAGCATACCGCCAATTAAAGGACCTATTAATGCACCACTCACTGCACCTGTCGAAAGTGTCCCTAATGCCCAACCGCTTTTTTTAACAGGAACTTGAGTGGCAATTAACGCATTGGCATTCGGAACAAAGCCACCTAATACACCAAGTAAGGCTCGCAATATTAATAACTGCCATATATTTTGAGCAAATCCAATTAATACCATCACAATCGCCATACCAAGAGCGGAGCGTAACAGCATTAATTTTCGACCTTTTCTATCTGATAATTTCCCCCAAAAAGGCGCTGCAATGGCAGAAAAAAGGAAAGTAATACTAAATGCAACACCTGTCCAAAGGTTAAGCTCTTCGTGATCGGTTATACCAAGTTCTTCTACATAGAGAGGAAGAAAGGGCATGATCAGGCTAAAACCGGCACCAGTTAGAAAACAACCAAACCAGACAATATAGAGATTACGTTTCCAAGAGTTATTTCGGGGTTTGAGATCCATGTTACTCCTTTAGCCGAGAACGAGAGAGTAAACCAAGAAAATAGGCTGACAATAACCGTAGTAATGTTGAGCGTGGCAACAACGAGTCGGTTTTCTTATTTTATGATGAATAAGAATATAGCCATGATACAGAATAAGTGCGATAGGTCTTGCTCTTATAATGTGTTTCGCAGGAGTTTATAGCTTATACTGTTATAGATTTTATTATTGTTATTTCAGTGCATTATAATATAACAAAGTGGCTGTTTTATTTCAAAACAGCCACTTTGTCGTTAGTGTACTTAGTGTACTTTCTTTATTTCGTTATATAAAGAAGCGTCACCTTCTGGACGAGTTTTAAAGCGGCGATGTAACCACATATATTGGTCTGGCGCGCGTAAAATCTCTTGTTCAACTACTTTATTCATTGCTTTAGCGGTATTTTCCTCATTATCAATAGGAAAATCAGCAACAGGTGGCGATATAATTAATTCATAACCCTTGCCTTCAGGTAAGCGTTTTGGGGTAAATGGAATTAATGCGGGCTTGCTCGTTTTTGCCAGAATATAAGTTCCCGTTGTTGTTGCCGCTTTATCAACTGCAAACAAAGGCACAAAAACACTTTTACGTGGACCATAATCATGGTCAGGCGCATACCAAATAATTTCACCTGCTTTTAAACTACGGATCATGCCTTTGACATCTTTTCTGTCAATCATAAATTTATTAGAACGTAATCGACCCCATGTTTGTAGCCAGTCCATAACGGGATTATCGTTAGGACGATAAACACCAACACCAGGATTACAAATACCCAAAATTCTAGCACCAAGCTCTAGTGTCAGAAAATGGATCCCAATAAGTAAGATCCCTTGTCCTGAGTCTTTAACCTTTTTGATATGTTCAAGCCCACTGACTTTAAACCAACGTTTGATACGCCAATCTGGCCAAAACCACGCCATACCCGTTTCGAATAATCCCATACCAACAGATTCAAAATTTTTATTAACTAAGGCTTCTCGTTCACTTTTTGGCATCTGTGGAAAACAGAGTTCAAGATTACGTTCCGCTATTTGGACGCGTTTTTTTAAAAAAACTTTAGAGAAACGACCTAGGCGTGTGCCTAGCCAATAAATGACAGGATAGGGAAGCAGAACCAGAATATAGAGTAATCCGATCCCAAACCAAGTCAGCCAATATTTAGGCTGCAAAAATGATTTTTTAAATTGAGGTGACTTTATCATAAGCCTATCTATTTACTATTTTTCCAATGAATATCTTATATTGTGACACTTTTTGGTGCAGATCAGAAATTTTGTCATAAATTAGGTGAAATTATTTCGATGCCTTGTAATGCCGTCACCAATTCGGCAATATTTTTAGCTGCCATTTTGTCCATTACTTTTGCGCGATGAACTTCGACCGTTCTTATCGACACACAAGCAACTTCTGCAATTTCTCGGTTCATTAATCCTTGAATAACATAATAAGCAATGTCTTTTTCTCTTGGGGTTAATGAAGCATAACGGCGACGAATATCATGTGCGGTAAAACGCGCATTGGTTTCAATAAATGCTGCATCTAAAGCAGATAACAACGCATTGCTATCAACGGGTTTTTGTAGAAAGTCGATAGCCCCTTTTTTGATCTCTTCAACTGCCATGGGAATATCGCCATGACCAGTTAAAAAAATGACAGAAAGGGTGCTGTGCTTATCAATTAAATGCTGGTGGACCTGCCTGCCATCGGGTTTTGGCATTCTCATATCTAACAATACAACACCTTGCTGATAGAGATTGACATTGTTGATAAAGAATTCGCTATCATTCCAGACATGGGCTGAATAACCTAAGCTTTCTAATAAAAACTGACAAGCATCAGTGACAGCAAGATCATCATCAACAAGATGAATTGTTGGCATTTTTTCTCCGTTATTTATTTTTGTTAGGAAAAATAAGTGTGATTTTTATTCCAACTTTATTTTGTTCATTCTTTTGGTTTTCAATATGAATATCAGCACCTTGAGAAAGCAATAAACGTTGGCAAATGACTAAACCTAATCCAAGCCCTTCTGTTTTTGTTGTTTGGAATGGGGAAAAGGGCTGTTCAAGTTGGCTGTGGCTCATTCCACCAGCATCATCTTCAATGACGATAAGTAACCTATCAGGTGCCTTATGGGTGCTAATTTTTAGTACTTTAGCGCCAGCTTGGAGACTGTTGGTGATTAAATTCGATAAAATTTGCTCTAATAATGTTTCAGGTAAACACAGGGTATCATGTTCATCAATATGGGTGATCAGTGAAACCTGAGGGTATTTTTCTTCTACGCGTAAAAGCTTCCAAATGTGTTGAATACACTCCGCAATATTTTGATGAGAAAGCAAAATACTATCAGTGTTAGGTGTTTGTTTTCCAACCCATAAACGTAGATTTCTAATGATATCAGCACCGCGTTGCGCTTGCTTATCTATTTGTTGTAATGCAGGTAGCAATGGGTGCGATTCATTCTCTTTTTTAAGGCGAATAACGCTCCCTTGCGCATAGCTTTTAATGGCAGAAAGGGGCTGATTAAGCTCATGAGCAAATCCCGATGCCATTTCTCCCAATATATTTAAGCGTTGAGCGTGTTCTAACTCTTCCTTTTGCTGTCTTAATCGATTGTGAGCTTGTTCCAGTTGGCGACTACGACGCCTAACTAAATAGCTGATCCAGACTTGGTTTAGGATGAGAAAAAGGATAGCAGCCAATGAAAGACCAATAATAAATTGGTGCTGAATAGCCCAACTTTTCGCATCTTGCCAAAGCTGCCTTTGTCGAGGATGTTGGTTGACTTCCCTTAATAGATTTTCAACTTGTGTATGGGAAGCCGGCGCTCCCCATTTCATCGGTTTACTATCATCAGTGAGTAAAACGCGAGTGACTTTATCAACAAGTTCATCAGGAACGGTATCTAGTGCCGCAAATGACCAATTAGGGTAGAGCGGTGTACTGGTTAAACATGGCGTATTGGTTTGATAAGAAATCAAGGGGCGATAATCACTTTTACGAATAAGCCCTTCACTATCCATATTTTCCAGTAAACAGACGGGAATAATTGCCGCATTAATATCTTCATCTCGTAAGAGATAAAGTAAAGCGTCAGCCGGAAAACCAGTGAAACGTAATGTGAAATCTTTATCCGGATCAATACCGTCTTCTCTTAGCGCTTTGTAACCTAAAAGATAGCCACCAAAGGCATCGGGGGCAATGGCTCCAACGCGTTTTCCGATTAATTCATGTACAGAAGTAATCGGGCTATCGTTACGGACAAGAATGAGGCTCCCAATAACATTTCGTGTCATGTTATCCGGCTCATAGCCAGAACGTAAAGAGAGCAACCAGCGTAATGGAAATGCATTATCTAATTGAACAAATTGCGCAGGGTTTGTGAGTAAGAAATCAACACTTTTTTTTGCAACGGCTAACTTCATCTCCTCCAGATTTAATGGCATTAACACAAAGTTTTCTGACGGAAATTGTTCATTTAATGTGTCAACAAGTGGATGCCAGTGTCTTTGCGTGGATGCATCACCACGTAGTGCTAAAACACCGATTGCCCACTCTTTTGCTGTGGCTTGCAGAGGAAGTACAAAAAAGAGCAGTAATAACCCGATACTTACTGCGTTTCTTATCCCAATTGTCTGTTTTATCGTCATAAATATCTAATGTTAAATATTGTCTTGGATCAAGTTCGCACTTGGTATGTGGTAAACCACAATAGGTGTCGTCTTCAGTAATTTTTACAATGCACTTATAACAAAACACATACTTTTTAATTTCTATTTCCTTCACTCATAGTGAGATTGTGTTATTGAGTGATGCTGGAGACAAATATGGATCTTGGAAAACGAAAATTTTTACAAC
>JAEYFY010000017.1 GCA_023454395.1 Pseudomonadota bacterium | reverse complement strand
TTAAACCCTTCACCTTTCAGTTCAACAGTGTCGATACCGAAGTGGACAAATAACTCGATACCGTTGTCAGACTCAATAGAGAAAGCATGGTTAGTCTCGAAAATTTTACCGATAGTACCATCGACTGGCGCAACAATTTTATTACCAGCAGGTTTGATAGCAATACCGTCACCTACGATTTTTTCAGCGAAAACAACATCAGGAACATCTTCGATATTGACGATTTCACCAGAAAGTGGTGCAACAATATCAATCGTGCCACTGCCTTTCTTTTCCTCTGAAACCAGTGATTTTAATTTATCAAACAGACCCATGAATCTTCTCCTAATTATTGTAGTTGGGACCGGGCTCTGGCTAATGCGATTAGCACAGTGTCTTTTCTTTAGTAAAAGTTTCTACTAAGTCCATCAATTCTTTTGCAGTTGGCTGAGCAAGTGCTTGCTCTGCTAGTGCTCTTGCATCATCGTAATTTGCATTACGAATTACTTTTTTGATGCGAGGAATTGAAATAGCACTCATACTAAACTCATCTAATCCCATGCCGAGAAGGAGCAATGTTGCTCGTTCATCTCCAGCAAGTTCACCACACATTCCAGTCCATTTACCTTCAGCATGTGATGCATCAATCACCTGTTTTATCAGGTTGAGTACTGCAGGTGACATTGGATTATATAGATGAGATATCAGCTCATTTCCACGGTCTACAGCCAGAGTATATTGTGTTAGATCGTTAGTCCCAATACTAAAAAAGTCAACTTCTTTTGCCATATGACGAGCCATCACTGCTGCGGCTGGGGTTTCTACCATCACACCGACTTCAATAGATTCATCAAAAGCTTTCTTTTCTTCACGAAGCTGGCTTTTCAGTATTTCAAGTTCTGCTTTCAATGCACGGATCTCTTCAACAGAGATAATCATTGGAAACATAATACGTAGTTTACCAAAAGCAGATGCTCTTAAGATAGCACGTAATTGCGGATGAAGGATCTCTTTACGGTCAAGACAAATACGAATTGCACGCCAGCCTAAGAATGGGTTCTCTTCTTTTGGTAGGTTCATGTAAGGTAAGTCTTTATCGCCACCAATATCCATAGTACGAATAATGACCGCTGGGCTTCCTACTGCTTCAGCTACCGCTTTATAGGCTTGGAATTGCTCATCTTCTGTTGGTAAAGAGTCTCTATCCATAAATAAGAATTCAGTACGATACAGACCAACACCTTCAGCACCGTTACGTTCTGCACCAGCAACATCTCGAACTGTACCAATATTAGCGCAAACTTCAACTTGATGCCCATCAAGCGTAATAGCAGGTAAGTCTTTGAGTTTTGCTAATTCTTCTTTTTCGTGCAGGTACTCTTCTTTGATAGCTTTTAATGTTTCGAGTTCCTCATCTGATGGATTAATAATGATTTTGTTATTAATCGCATCAAGAACAAGATAATCGTCTTTTTTAATGGTTTGTGTCGCATTAGATGTTCCCACGATAGCTGGAATTTCTAATGAACGAGCCATGATAGAAGTGTGAGATGTTCTACCACCTAAGTCAGTGATAAAACCTAATACGTTGTCTAAGCTTAATTGTGCAGTTTCAGAAGGGGTAAGGTCAGTTGCAACTAAAATAACTTTTTCTGAGATAGCGCTTAAATCGATAATTGGCATCTCTAAGATATTGCGCATTAAGCGTTTACCAATATCACGAACGTCAGCCGCACGCTCTTTTAGATATTCGTCATCTAATGCTTCTAATGCGGTTGCTTGATCTTCAATAACAGATTGAACAGCAGCTTCAGCCGTTTTTTTGTCACTTTTGATAAGAGTAACAATTTCTTGTTCTAACTCTTCATCTTCTAGCAACATGATATGGCCTTCAAAGATTTCGGCTTTATCCGCACCAAGATTCTTCTCAGCACGCTCTTTAATAATTTCTAGTTGTTGTGCAGATTTGTTACGACCGTCTTTAAAGCGTTCGATTTGATTCTCAATTTCATCACTTTGGATCTTACGTTGGCTAATGATGATTGGTTCTTCTTTGAGAAGAAGGGTTTGACCAAATGCGATACCGGGTGACGCTAAAATTCCTGAAATCATAATTTATCCTACGACTTGCTGGTGATAATCTTAAAAGAATAGGATTGCAAAATACTGTTGTTTTAAAATCATCATTGAAATTAACTCCCCTGAGTGGTTTCAGGGGAATAAATACTGCGTTAATACTTAATCGCGAATTACTCTAATTCCGCCATTAATTTTACCAATGCTTCAACAGCTTGTTTTTCATCTTCGCCTTCAGCAGAGATAGTTACAACAGTACCTTGGGTTAAGCCTAAAGTTTGTAATTTGAAAAGGCTCTTAGCACTGGCAGATTTACCACTAGAGATAAGCGTGATATCAGAAGAGAATGTTTTGGCTTCTTTTACAAATTGTGCTGCAGGACGAGTATGTAAGCCGTTTGGTGCTGTAATAGTAACTTCTTGCTGGTACATAGGATTTTTTCCTTTTATAACTCAATTGTTCACATTAAGTCAGGACTTAGTAAGTGTAGATGAATTTGTCCTGCTTTGCGTAGCAATATCAGATAATATTAAGTCGTAAAGCGTCATCTGATAAAAATAGTGTTCAGAAAGATAAAAGAGCTAGTTTTGTCATCTCGGTTATTTTCTGATTAATTTCGACCTTCGAAATAATTAATTGATTAAATACTAAACTCGAAGAAATAAATCACCTGTTTGGGTGACAAACTTTGATCTCTACCACAAAAAAAGCACCGTTGAGGTGCTTTTTTAATAAATATTTTACAATTGAGATGACGCGATTTAGCTATCAGAAATGTCAGCGAAAAGTGGGGTGCTTAAATAACGCTCACCTGAAGAAGGTAAAATAACCACAATTTCTTTATTTGCAAATTCTGGCTCTTTTGCCAGTTTTACTGCTGCAGCAATAGCTGCACCTGAAGAAATACCAGCAAGAATACCTTCTTTAGTCATAAGTTCACGAGCAGTATCAAAGGCTTCTTCATTAGTGATTTGAATAACACGATCCAGTAACGATAAATCTAGGTTTTCAGGAATAAAGCCAGCTCCGATACCTTGGATTTTATGTGGACCCGGTTTAATTTCTTCACCAGCTAAAGCTTGCGTGATAACAGGAGAGCCTGCTGGTTCAACAGCAACCATAGTTACTGCTTTACCTTGTGTCTTTTTCAAATAGCGACCAATACCTGTAATCGTACCACCAGTGCCAACACCAGCAATAACAGCACCGACTTCACCATCAGTATCATTCCAGATTTCTGGGCCTGTGGTTTTTTCATGAATTTCAGGGTTAGCTGGATTACTAAATTGTTGTAGTAACAGGTAACGCTTAGGATCGCTATCGCGAATTTCATTGGCTTTATCAATGGCACCTTTCATGCCTTTTGCGCCTTCAGTCAGCACTAAATTAGCACCTAATGCTTTGAGCAATTTACGGCGTTCGATACTCATGGTATCTGGCATCGTCAGAGTTAATTTGTAACCACGAGCTGCTGCAACATAAGCCAGCGCAATCCCAGTATTACCACTAGTCGGTTCTACAAGCTCCACGCCTTCTTTAAGAATGCCTTTCTTTTCTGCATCCCAAATCATGTTGGCACCGATACGGCATTTTACACTGAAGCTTGGGTTACGAGATTCCACTTTAGCCAGAATGTTGCCATTTCCGAAATGCTTTAAGCGAATTAAGGGAGTGTGTCCAATAGTTTGCGAGTTGTCTTCGAAAATCTTACTCATTTTTATCCTCGGTACATGATTTTTATAAGGTCAGATGAAATTACCATACGCCATCAAACTAAAGATGGAAATAAGCTTTATGAATATACTTATAACTTTTTTATATTTTTATTCCAAAAGGTTCTAATCAAGAGTCAGTGAGACGATTCACAAATTAATAAATCAAGAGATGTACAGTATATTGATGGCTGATAATCTATTTTTAATCACATTTACTGCAAATACAGGGGTCATAATGGAAACCATTGAAGAGTTGATTAGTGCGCTTGAACTTGCTGTGCCTGAATTAGATGCGCAAGCTTTGCGTGAAAATTTACCTGAGTCAGATGCTCAAGAAGATGTCCTTAATTGGCTATATGAATCACTCTCAGCTCAAGGATTAATGGATTATGTGGAGTGGACAGAATATTTTGGCGATATTCCTGATCTAAAATCGTTAGAGCACATCTCTTTGTCTGAATCACCGAGTGCGTTGATTTTATCTCAAGTTGAAAATATTGATTGGGATGAGGCGAGTGTAGACCCTTATATGTTGCCTTATGAACTACCTTATTTGGAATATATTAACCACTTTTTGACAGAAAAAGGGTTACGATTGGTCGATCTCACTCCGTTTGAAAATGCTTATATTTTCTGTATTCGAGATGATGAAGAGTTAATTGAAAAACTAGATGGCGCATTAAATATTTTTGAAATGGGTATTAATGAGCGTGAGCCGATGGATAGAGAAGAAACGAAAGATTATATTCGTTCATTAATTGAGTAGTATGATTAACAACAAATAAGCCACATCACGTTTTAGAAAAAAACATAAAATAAAACCCCGTCTTAAATAAAACGGGGTTTTTCATATTTATCGAGATATGACTAAATGAGGTTTACCACTGCCCATCTTGCACATGCTGTTTACGATAACGATCGCACCACATTGCGGTTGCACCACAGATAGCAACTGGCATGATGACTAAATTTAGAATAGGGATCATGGTAAAAATATTAATAACCATACCAAATTGAAGATTATTCCATTTATCCTGTTTAAGCGAAGATTTCATCGCTGCAAATGATATTTTGTGGTTATCAAATGGGAAGTCATTATATTGAATTGCCATCATCCAAGCACCAAAAGCAAACCATAAAACAGGCGCAACGGTTTGTCCGATAGCAGGAATAAAATAGAGCAATAACAAGACAATAGCGCGAGGTAAATAATAAGCTATTTTAGTTAACTCACGTTTTAAAATACGTGGAATATCTTTCAATATACCTGCAACACCCGTATCGGGTGGGGTAACGCCAGTTATTTGACCTTCTAATTTTTCAGCTAATAAGCCATTAAACGGAGAAGCGATAATATTGGCTAAAGTACTAAAGAAATAAGTGAATACGAGTAAGATAAAAATAACGGATAGTGGCCAGATCAAATAACTCAACCATTGTAACCAATCAGGAACTTTTTCCATCATCCAATTGACCATGCTACCAATTTGACCATATAACCACCAAAAGGCGCTTCCGAGAATAATAATATTGGCAAGTAAGGGTAAGATAACAAAACGCTTCAGCCCTTTGCGTGTAATTAAACGCCAACCAAGAGCAAAATAATGAAATCCATTTAAATTTTTATTCGTTTCTGTCAAATTTGTCATACTTCCTATTCTCTCCAGTGAGGGCAAGCTAGTATCATATAGGGAGATAATCAGCCTTACTAGTCATGAATTGTCTAAAAAATGCGCATAAGAGATTGATGTGTGTATCTTTGTGACAAGAAAATTAAGTATTGGCTTGCACTTATGAGCATTGGCAAATACTCTTAGTAAAAAGTAATATTTGCCAACGTGGCTATTAAACCTCAAGACAACAGAGATAGAAATGATGCAGCAAAATTTGCGTCTGATATTAATCGTTGTTGGTGCGATTTTAATCATAGCTTTGTTATTACACGGCTTATGGATTGGTCGAAAAGAGCGTTCTAAGCTTTTCCGTAATCGCCCAGTAAAACGTCAGAAACAGAATTATCAGTCAGATGAGAACGATGACGAACCACAATATGCTGAGGTTAGTCATCAGACATCAACTTTATCCTCTACTGAAAAGCGGGAGAGTGAGCCACCGATAAAATCGGAGCCTCTACATGAACCTGAAATTTCAGTGGCAGATAGAGATCCATTAATGTCTGAAAGCCAAACAAAAGGGAGTTCTCACGATACTTCATTACAGCAAGAGCCAAGTCTTGGTGTTTTTGATGTTATTGAAAAAGAGCCTGTACCGATTGTTAGGGATGAGCCAAAACAAGAACCTGTGGCGAATGTTGCGAGTGAAGTAAAATCACACGTTAATACAGTAAGCCCTTCTGCGAGTTTAGAGCCTTCAATTTCAGAAACAACGGCTCATATGACTCCTGTTGAAACTGAGGCTTCGCATCATGCTCCGGCTGAAGAGCCAAAAGTTGAATCTGCTTCGCAAGCAACAGAAGCAGAGAAAGAGCTGGTTATTGTTCTAAACGTAAGCGCACATCATGGTCAAATGCTGGATGGTGAAGCGTTGATGCAGAGTATCATTCAAGCTGGCTTCCAGTTTGGCGAAATGAATATTTTCCATCGCCATCTCAATCCAACTGCTAATGGACCTGTGTTGTTTAGTTTAGCGAATATGGTGAAACCAGGAACATTTAACATTGATACAATGGCTGAATTAACAACACCCGGTGTATCGATGTTTATGATGGTGCCATCTTATGGTGATGCTAACCAAAACTTTAAATTGATGTTACTTACGGCTCAACGTATAGCATCTGACGTAGGTGGTGTTGTGCTGGATGATGAACGCAAACTCTTAACGCCACAAAAAATCGAGCTTTATAAATCTAGAATTCGCAGGACGCTAGATTTAAATCAATAGCTTTATATCTGTAAAAAAAGCCCCCGCTTGCGGGGGTTTTTCTTCTTTGGTGATAATCATGAATAAAAACACTCAACAAAAAATTGATAAACTTCGCGTTACTCTACGTCACCATGAATATCTCTATCATGTCATGGACGCACCTGAAATACCTGATGCTGAATACGATCGCTTAATGAATGAGCTAAAAGCATTAGAAGCTGAACACCC
>JAEYFY010000075.1 GCA_023454395.1 Pseudomonadota bacterium | reverse complement strand
AATACTGCAATCCTGACAATGGATTGCACAACCGCCAGATTGGATTCGGCGAACGACGCGTTTTTCTGGGATCATAAGCTTGCTCATTACAAATAAAAATATTGATATGCGTCAATTTTAACACATACTGCAGTAATTAGTAAGGGGAATAACGATACGTGTGGAAATAATTCTGAATGTAACAAAACATGTATCTTGATAAAAACAATGTTTTGCTTAAAGGTCTATTTAGAACAATTTGCGCTAACCCTATACTCAATTGGTATATTATTCGATTTTCTAACGAAGTCATAGTGCTATTACTAAATTATCCTTGTCAAAAGCCAAAAATGAAGAGGCGCTTCAATATTTTTTACCTTTATATTGACATTTTATTTACGGCTCTACCTTAAATTCGTGTTTTTTATACATAACTCTTTATTTTTATAACAAAAAATTAGGTAAAGTTAACTAGGTGTATTTTTGATACAACTTAATGCTACCTTGAATTAGCTTTTCCTTATAAAAAGTGGGGGATCTGCAAAGAAGTGTGGAATATTGAAACATTCTATTACCTCTTTAGTGGTATTGATATACATCAATGAGGGTTTACCACTATATCCTATCATTTTCACTGATGAGCGTTGTTATGTGAGAATGATAAGATAATGAAAAAAATAGAAAAAAGTGAAAAAAATAGAGGGGAGATGTCGCTAAGTCGTCGCCACTTTGTTCAAACGAGTGCTGCATTAGTTACTGTGCCATTTTTCGCACGAAATGCACAAGCTAATGCAGATAAAAGTTTGCCAATTGCAAAAATGGAAGGAAACCCAGCTACCGTTGTAACGACATGTAGTACTTTTGACTGCGGTGGAAAGTGTGATATACGAGCCAATATTAAAGAAGGAATTGTCACTCGGATCACAACAAGACCTGATAATGAATTAGATGAAACGATGCCTATTATGAGAGCGTGCGTGCGTGGCAGAGGTTATCGTAAATTTTCTTATCATGCTGACAGACTAAAATACCCAATGAAACGTGTGGGCAAACGTGGTGAGGGTAAATTTGAACGTATTTCATGGGATGAAGCGACAACACTTATTGCAGAAAATATTACGCGTTTAACTGAAAAACATGGTGCAGCAAGTCGCTTTTTAACCGTCAATACCGCTGTAACAGGGGGGATCTTCTCTGGTGATACCATGATGAAGAAACTCTTCAATTTAACTGGTGGATACTTACCTTATTATCATTCTGTTAGTTTAGGGAATACGGTCAAAGTGACCCCTTATACTTACGGCATATCTAAAACAGGCAGTTCACTCGATACACTTGAAGATACACCACTCGTGATTTTATGGGGTCATAACCCCAATGAAACTATTTTTGGTCACACAAACCATTATTTTCAGAAAATGAAAAATAAAGGTACTAAGTTTATTGTGGTCGATCCTCGTTATTCAGATACGGCACAGTCTCTTGCTGATCAATGGGTTCCTCTTTTACCGACAACAGATAATGCCTTAATGGATGCAATGATGTATGTCATTGTCACCGAAAATCTTCATGACAAACCTTTTATTGATAAATATGTCATTGGTTTTGATGAAGAGCATATGCCTGAAGGTGTTCCTGCTAATGAGTCCTTGGTTGCTTATTTAACAGGTCAAAAAGATGGAATAGAAAAAACGCCTGAATGGGCAGAAAAAATCACTCGAGTGCCCGCAAATACTATTCGTCAACTCGCACGCGAATATGCCATGACAAAACCCGCGGCTCTTATTCAAGGCTGGGGACCTCAACGCCATATTTGTGGTGAGCGTAGCGCTCGAGGTTCGACATTATTGGCCGCGATCACCGGAAATGTAGGTAAAAAAGGGGCATGGGCGGCTGGTTATGGTGGTATTGGTAATCGTCAATCTCTGCGTGGCCCTAATGTTGGAAAGAATCCAATTAAAGCCCAAATTTCCATTATGAACTGGATGCAAGCAGTTGATGATGCAAGCCAAATACGTGTTGAAGATGGTCTTTTAGGTGTTGATAAACTCGATACTAATATCAAAATGATATTTTCTTTAGCCGGCAACTATTTAGTTAACCAGAACCCAGATGTAAATGCAGCGGCTAAATTATTAGCAGATGATTCAAAAGTTGAATTTATTGTTGCTAGTGACTTATATCTCTCTCCATCTGCAAGATATGCCGATCTTGTTTTACCTGAAACCAGTTTTCTAGAGCGTTGGAACATTGGTAATACATGGGGTACGGGTAACTATTTTCTTCTGTCCGAAAAAGTGGTAGAGCCGGCTTTTGAGCGTCGCTCTGACTATGAGTGGATAACAGACGTAGCAGAAAAAATGGGCGTAAAAGAGGCATTTACTGAAGGCCGAAGTGAAAAAGAGTGGATTGCTCATCTTGTTGATACCAATAAAGCGCGTTTTCAAGATAGACCTGACTTCCCTAATTTTGACGAGTTGGTAAAAACACGTCGTTATCTTTTCAAAGATGAGCCTTTCGTTGCCTTTGAAGAAAACATCAATGATTTTGCGAGTAACCCATTCCCAACACCATCAGGAAAAATTGAGATTTTCTCTAAGCGCCTTTATGACATGAATGATCAGGATATTCCTGCTTTATCTCATTATGTTCCAGCGATTGAAGGTCCTGAAGATAAATTAACAGCAACGTATCCATTACAAATGCTAACTTGGAAAGGAAAAAATCGGGCGAATTCAACACAATATGCCAATCCGTGGTTACAAGAAGTACAACGTCAAGAAGTATGGATAAACCCAATTGATGCTGAAAATAGAGGTATCAAAAATGGTGATATGGTGCGTGTCTATAACGACAGAGGAATAACTCAAATCCCTGCATTAGTGACACAACGCATTATTCCTGGTGTGGTTGGATTGCAAGCAGGCGCATGGTGGACGCCTGATGAAAATGGCGTTGATCATGGTGGATGCCCTAATGTTTTAACATCAACACGAATGACACCATTAGCACATGGTAACTCGCATTTAACCGTTTTAGTTGAGGTAACCAAAGCATGAGTGACTTTAAAGAATATGCACCAGTGAGTGATGAACAGCTCGGTTTCTTTATTGATTCCTCTCGTTGCTCTGGTTGTAAAGCTTGCCAAGTGGCATGCAAAGACAAAAATAATTTAGAAGTAGGACGTCGTTTTCGCCGTATTTATGAAGTAAAAGGTGGCGGTTTTGCACCCACAGGACAAGGAGGTTTCGTTAATAATGTTTTTGCTTATACATTAACCCTATCTTGTAACCACTGCGATTCACCTGTTTGTGTGAAAAACTGCCCGACTACTGCAATGCATAAGCGTGAAGGTGATGGTATTGTCCGTGTTGATACCTCTAAATGCGTAGGTTGTGGTTACTGCGCTTGGTCATGCCCTTACGGCGCACCACAAATGAATGAAGAAACTGGGCAGATGTCAAAATGCGATTTTTGTATCGATTTGTTAGCAGAAGGCAAAAATCCAATTTGTGTTGATACCTGTCCACTAAATGCGATTAAGTTTGGCAAAATTAAAGATCTCAGGGCGAAATATGGGCATTTAAACCAAGTTCAAGGATTGCCTGATTTTACGATGACAAACCCGAATTTAGTTATCAAACCTCATATGGGTGCGACGAAAAAGGGAGGAGTTCAAGCATGAGTGAATGGCCATTAGTTACCTTTACTTTATTCGTCCAAAGTTCTGTGGGTGTGACTATTTTCACCGCACTTTATTTTTACTGGTTAGAAAAAACAATTGGTAATCAAAGAGCAACCGTTGCTATGCGTCCTGTATTATTAACGGGTGCTATTTTAGGTTGCTTGGGATTATTAGCTTCAACATTACACATGGGATACCCATGGAATGCTTTTCATGCATTACGCCATATATCTTCATCATGGCTAAGTCGTGAAATCATATTTGCTGCAGTTTATCTTGGTGCATTATGCCTTTATACCTTAGTTGTTTTGATAAAAGGGCATATGAATAAAACCATACTGGCAATTATTGGTTTGCTTGGCATCATCGATATATTCTGTATGGCATCACTGTATTACAACACCTCAATGCTGACATGGATGCACGCAAATACCTATTTTATGTTTATAGGGGCATTATTTGCAGCTGGCTCGGTTATTGCACTATCAATAACGGCATTTCGTGTTAAAGCATTTGTGAATGATGAGTTAGCAAAAAGGATTGTAATAAGTGCATTAGTGGTTGTTTTTCTTGCTGTAACATTACGTATGGCTGTACAGCCGTTCTATTTGGAATGGATGTCAGCAGTCATTTCAACAAATGATGCAATAACGTTCCCTCATACGCCTATCATTGCGTATAATGAAACATTCGGATTAAGAATATCTGCATGGCTTATGTCAGTTCTTGGTATTTTAATGATGGGATACAGTGTATGGAAATATCGTAATGCTGTATTTACTTCAGGATTGCGTATGGTGTTAGCAAGTAGCGCAATAATACTGATTGCAGAAATTCTTAATCGTTTTGCATTCTTTATTGTTAAGTAGTGGAGTAGTGATGTATGAGGCGTTTTATTAAGGTGGAGCTTCCTCCTGAACCAATTATTAATGATAAATGTGTTAGAAAACGCCTCAAACAAAGCCTATGTGATAGTTGCTCCAAAGTTTGCCCTGTGGGCGCTATCACTTTTGCTCACTTAGATGTAAAAATAGACAATGAACGCTGTTTTCAATGTGGTAATTGTCTATTTACTTGTCCCGTTGACGCGATAGAAAATATCGCGCCACACGAAAGAACACACCAAGATAATTACCTTGTTGTTAATCATGATGAACCGTTAGCAAGCACAGAAGAATTATTAGTGTGGCACCGCCAATATCAAATTAGAGGAATGAAGATAGCGCAACCTTTAGTGGATAAATGGCTTCCTGTTTTAGCAAACTTAAATCTTCAATTAAAAACATTACAAGAGCCTATTTGGCAATTAATAATCACTGAACCTACGGATATTGATAGTGGGCGTCGCTTTATGCTTTTTCGTCAAAAACTAGATGAAAAGCCACTCAATAAAAATCAAGTAAGAACAGGATTAAATGCAAGAAAACAACTTTATCCTGAAGATAGTTGGTTTCAAATTCAGTTAGACAAAGACAGTTGTATTCTTTGCTCTGCCTGCGCCAAAGTGTGTGATGAAGGTGCGATTAAACTTGAAAATAATATATTCATGCTTGATGAAAAGCGTTGTACTGGTTGTATGAGTTGTGAAGTGGTTTGTTTTCCTAAATCTATTCATGTTAATAAACACGTTGCTAAAAATAACGAACCAACACATTACCATTATTATGATGCCCACTGTGAAAAATGCCGTTTAGCCTTCTTATCTTGGAGTCCAGAAGCAAAATTGTGCCCGATTTGCATACAACATCAGAAGCAAGGTTGGTTATAATCTCTCTCAATTACACTTAAGTTATTTATTGTTTAATAAACTCTCATCCTTATAAAAAAAAGAGATAGGATGTTGATTTTATTTATTTATCATTAAATTCCGAGAGTGACCAAATAAAATGGGAGTATATGATGAAAACAACTGTTTTACCTGCGGAAATGTTAGAAATTGCCATTACAGAGCCAGGTGGTATAGATAAGTTACAACCCCAACTATCACCGATACCGTTACTTCCTCCACATTATCTTTTGATCAAAGTTACAGCTTCTGGTGTTAATCGCCCGGATATTTTTCAACGCCAAGGCAGTTATCCGCCACCAGCAGATGCCTCACCTATCCCAGGTCTTGAAGTTGCTGGAGAGGTTGTCGCATTAGGGGAAGGCTGCACTAAATGGCAATTGGGAGATAGAGTCTGTGCTTTAGTTGCTGGTGGTGGTTACGCTCAATATTGCATTGCTCATGAAGATATCGCATTACCGTCAATGAATTTAACGGACATTGAAGCCGCAGCATTGCCTGAGAATTTCTTTACTGTTTGGGCTAATTTATTCCAGTTAGGAAAACTAAAACAAGGTGAATCTGTTCTTATTCATGGCGGAACATCGGGAATTGGATCAACTGCCATCATGCTTGCTCACACAATCGGTGCGACAGTTTATACAACGGTTGGCTCTGAAGAAAAAGCTACCGTGGCTCGCGCGCTCGGCGCTGATTATGTCATCAATTACAAACAAGCCGATTTTGCTAAAGAAATTCCTATATTAACTGAAGGGAAAGGCGTTGATGTTATTCTTGATATTATTGGTGGGGATTACGTAGAGAAAAATTATCAAGTTGCCAGCAAGTTTGGGCGCGTTATACAAGTGGGTATGATGAAAGGAATGCCTAAAAATTTAAATATGATGCCAATGATGATTAAGCGTTTAATTCATACTGGTTCCACGATGCGATCTCGCTCAATAGAAGAGAAGGCGCAAATAGCACAAGAATTAAAACAGCAAGTGTGGCCACTTATTGCTGAAGGAAAAATTAAACCAATTATTAATGCTATTTTTCCATTAAAAGAAGTAGGGAAAGCACATCAGTTAATGGAGTCCGGTGATTTAATTGGTAAGGTGATGCTTGAAATCCCATCTTATAACGGAAAAGAGTAAAAATAAGAGTGCTTAAAACTTATTTGATATAAGAGGTAAGCACTTCTTTTCCTTTCTAAAAAGCGAATATTCCGAAAAATACATACTAAATATTTTATGTGTTTTTTATGTATTGAAGGAAAAATGAATAACATTTAAATAAATAAATTTTTATTTTAGATAAGTAATTTAATATCTATTCTTTTTTATAGATGTTAAGCGATAGAAATATTCATTGATTCTGATTAAGGTAGATTTAAGTATTGACCTTGGCAAAAATAATATCATATTTACAGAAATATAACTTAAATCAAAATTGATAGTGAATTTAAGAAACTAACAAATAAAGCTAAATCATTTATCATTAAGATATCATTTGCTTAAATCAAATTAGAAAAATATTAACTGATATCAATAAAATAAAGAAGATTCTTACTCATCATGTGGTATATCATTTGAATAAAGATTAAGTATCGACGATTAATAAACACAAATTTCATTAAAACAGATAATAAAAATTTATATATAGGTGCGATGATGGCAAATCACAAACAAACCTGTCTGAGTGCTGCAGAGCGTGTATACCATACCCGAACCATTGATACTCTTACATGTTATCATCGAGAGATGGCAAAAATACTAATGAATAGTGAGTATTCTTTTCCTAAAGCAAATAAAATGAAAAGAAATAATAGCGAGAGTTTAGACGCTAAAATAAAAAGTAACGCTATTGAAAAAAAAGCAGTAGATAATGCTTATGAAAGTATTTTAGAGACTTTAAAACAGCAAAATAATTATAATCAATCTGATATTGAACCTTATTTTTCTCATCATCATTCACAAGTGATGCAATTGGCGAAATTCGGTTATCTTTCTGCATTAGCATACAACTCGGATAATGTTTTTAATAATCATTCCCCCTTACTAAAAGAACAAGAAAAGAAAATTACGGATGATCTCTGTAAATTAATCGGTTTCTCATCAAAAGATGCATTTGGTCATATCACAACAAGCCATACTCTTGCTTGCTATGAAATATTATGGGCGCTTAGAAATTTAAAAACATTGCCAATGGCGATTGCTCGTCATCCAAAATCACGAGATTTGGTTGCAGATAAAAAAGCCTTTGAGTTATTTAATATGTCTGTCACAGATATTTTAGCCATAAGCGAACAACTCAATGAGCGCGGGATTTTTGATGATGTAAGTCATTTAACATGCCGAGGAACGGGCATGACAAAAACAATGCATTTAGGAAAACTGCTTGTTCCTGTTTCCCGTTTTGAATTTTGGAAAAAAGCAATGGATATACTTGGGTTGGGATATGACAACCTTATTGCATTGCCTATTGATGAAACATTTAAAACCGATATTGAAAAAACACGCAGTATTGTTTTTCGCCTGATTGAACAAGGTGAGCCTATTCTTGGGGTTATAGGAATATTAGGCGCACCGTCTTATGGTTGTGTTGATAAGTTAAAACCACTTTTTGAGCTAAGAAAAGAGTGTGAGGAAAAATACAACAATTCATTTTATATCCATATTGATGCATCACAATTTGGTTATATGAAAAGCTTATTTCTTGATGATAATTATGAAATTATCCCTTATCAGATTTTGTGTGAAAAATTAAAGAAAGAAGCCCCATTACTTGAATTAACATCCGAAATATATGAAAGCATTACACAGCTTTCTCTCGCTGATTCAGTCTCTTTTGAACCGTTTCAAGCTGGATTTTCACCATATCCTACGGGTGTAGTCTGTATTAAAGATGCGCGTATTAGTCGTTTTTTAACCAATCCCCCTAGATTATGCCCAGAGCAAGCAGATGATGTTCCGGAAATTGATGGTATTCAATCTGCACCAGCAGTGGCGTCTATGTGGAGTGTGCATCAACTCTATCCTTTTACTTCATCTGGATATGGGAAATATGCACAAATTCAATGGGAAACGCGTATCAAACTTGAGCAGTTTTTTAATCAAGCCGCAGCTTTCGAAAAAGAAGGTGAGCGCTATTATATTCGTATTTTATCTGCATCTGACTTTAATAAACTAAATTTTGCGATAGTAAAGAAAGGAAATAAGGACTTAGAAACGCAAAATGATCTTAATAAAACAATCTATGAAAACTTGGTTATAAAAAGTCATCATAAACAAGATTTAAGTTTATTAACGCTTTGCGCTCGTAATAGTGATGATGCACCAGCGCAGTTTTGTTCTGAGTGTGGTTTTGATAGCAATGAGTGGGAAACCATCAAACACTTAAATTTGTTGCAGCTTACTATAAAAAGTACTGAGGTCTGTGATGAACAACAAATTGAAGCTGGATATCAATATATTAAGAAAGTGGTTTTATCCGCATTAGACCAGTAGCGATATCGCTTTTTTGTGATATTTCCTACAATTAAAATAAATTTTGTTAAAAAGCGAAGTAGTGGGTTGTTGCTCATTATCTTCGCTTTTTTTTAAAATGAATTTAAGGTGACGTTGTCACTTATTGCATTATAAACCTGTTTTATTTTTTGTGCGTATTTTAAGCTAAAAGTGTCTGTTTTGTATTCTTCTTTATTATTTATTTTCTTTTATTTTCATTGATAGCACATAAAAGCAAGCTAGAGAATGATAATCATTCATAATTAAGCCCAGATTTGAAAAAATTAATCATAGATAAATCATATTGTTAATAAGTGAGTCGATTTAAATGTGCATTTAGATATATCTAAAACTTGATTATTTAGATATATCGGATTATATTGCACTACATGAATTCGATATATCTAAAACAATGAGGGAATATTTATGATGATTCGAGCATTAAACTCACTTTATCAACAGCGTGCTGAAGATGGCGAACATGGTAGTCATGGACATGGTCACGGAAGAGGTCGCTGTGGTGGTAAAGGTAAACATAGTCGTCACCAAGAAAATCATGGCGAGCATTGCTGTCATGGTGAACATGGTCACGGACACGAAGGTCATGGCGAATGCTGCCATGGTGAACATGGTCATGGACACGAAGGTCGTGGTGAATGCTGCCATGGTGAGCATGGTCGCGGACACAAAGGTCATGGTGAACATGGTTCTGACGAGCATGGAAACCAACGTGGCCGTGGGTGCGGTGGCAGAGGTAAAGGCCAAGGTCGCCAGTTAAAACGTATGTTTGATCATGGTGATTTACGCGTTCTGTTACTTAGCATGATCTCGAAAAAACCAAGTCATGGCTATGAAATTATCAAAGAAATAGATGAGGCTTCTTCAGGATTATATGTACCTAGCCCTGGTGTTATTTATCCAACGCTAACACTACTTGAAGAGCAAGATCTATTAGTTGCTACGATTGCTGAAAAAGGTCGTAAAAGCTACAGTATTACATCTGAAGGCACTGCATTTTTAGCAGAACATCAAGATATTGATGCCAATATTCAAAGAAAACTGGCTTATGCAAGAGATTTATCTCAAAACGCAGGTGGTGTTTCTGAGGAAATTGAATCTGCTGTTGGTAAATTAAAAGCAGTTTTACGCCACAAATTAGTGTTAAAAGAGCTTTCGGTGGAAAAAGCAGGACGTATTGCTTCTATTCTTAATGAAGCAGTTGAGAAAATTGAAGCTATCAATGAGGCATTGATCTCAGAGGAAAGGGAAGATGAATAAAACAGATACTCAGCTACAAAATTCAAGAAGAAATAATGAAATAGATAAAGATGATTTGGAAAATAATCCAGCAGTAAAAGAACAAATCTGCCCTAAAATGCCAGTTTCTTACTTTCGTAGAGCGTTACGTAAACCTGGCAGAATATGATAATGATGGACGGAGGTTGTAATGACATGACCTCTGTCAATTCTTCTCCTTTCTCATCCTATTTACTCTTCCCACCGTATTAACGCCTTTTTACAGTAAGTAAGGTTTCTAAATAATAGAAGCTAACAACACCGTGATAAAATTATTCTCTTCCAATCTTAACTATCATTTGCTTAGTTTATATTCCTCTTAATCAATAGCTTTATTTTCTTTCTATATCCTCTTTTTTGATGGTTATTTGTGTCGTTTTTCTTAGGTTATTGTACTAACCTCAAAAAAATCACAAATGATTGTGGAAATGTTCCATATTAGCGATTATTTTATTTAGCGAGTGAAGCCATTATAAAATTTGAAAACTTAAACCAGAGATATGCTTGAAATAATAATAAATTAAATACTGAGTCAAAATAATAAACGTTTGTAAGTACTTAAACGAGAATAAGTACTTAAATAAGAAGAAGTACTTAGGTGAGAATTAGTACCTTCGTTCAAACGTAGCCTTACTTATGAAGCAGGAAGCTAACCGCATAAGTAATGGCAAAATGATCAGGTATCGGCTTATTTATTATTAAGAATAGAAATAATGATGCGAGTAACCGATTGATATTTGTAAAAATATTATCGAATAAAAATAACAATACGCTCATCAGATAGAACAATCGATCAACTAAATTGATTGTTATGTATTTGCCGTACCTGTTAAACCAACATTTGCTAATTTAGGAATATTCGAATGAAAGTAAAAGCATTATCTGCTGTGATAAGTTTAATACTCGCTACACCATTATGTGCAAACGCACAAACTGATATAAGTGCAATTGAAGCAAGGTTAAATGCACTTGAACAACGTGCAACAGCTGCTGAGGCTAGAGCCGCTGCTGCGGAACAAAAAGCGGCTCGGCTTGAGCAATTAATTAACTCCAACAGCCAATCTCAAACGGATCATGTTACAACTGTCGGCATGGAGCAACGCGTTGCGATATTAGAAAAGCAATCTGATGAGGCTCAAGCAAAAGTAAACATTGCACAAACTCAACTTAATGAAATCCAACAAAAACAATCAGATCAGCTTGCTAATACGAAAAATAAAGAAGGTACAGGCTTTTTCTCTACCAATACAAATTGGGGTGATCTCAAATTGTATGGTGATGTTGAATATAATATCGATGCTGCGAGTAAAAAAGGGCAACTAACATCTATGAGAACGATGCCCGGTAATCAAAAAGACTTTGATGATAATGAAAAGTGGTCACTTAATGGACGCATTTTAATTGGTGTGGATGGTGAACGAGAATTAAAAAACGGCAATTATGCGGGTTTTCGTGCTCAGCCTATGGCTGACATGACAGGTAAAATGAATCTAGATGATGCTGTTTTCTATTTTGGTCAACGCGATAAATGGCAATATAAAATTGGTCGTTATGAAGCTTACGACATGTTCCCTTTAAACCAAGATACATTTGTTGAATATTCAGGTAATACAGCAAATGATTTATATGGTGATGGTTTTGGCTATATCTATATGATGAAAGAAGGGCGAGGCCGTAGTAGTGATGGTGGCAGTATGATGGTTAATACACACTATAACGACTGGTATTTTGAGTTAAATGCTTTAGTTGAAGATGGAACTTCTGTTTTTAAAGATAATGAATATCATGGACGTAAACTTGATAACCGCAAAAATGTTATTTATATGCGTCCTGTTGTTGCATGGCAGAAAGACAATTTAACTATTGCAGGAGCAATAGATGCGAACGTGATAAGCAAAGCCTATGGCTTTGATGATGAAAATGGAAAATTCCAAGATCAATCGCGACGTACAGGTTATGGCTTAACTGTAAAATGGGACACTTTAGCTGATGATCCTATCAACGGCATTGTTGCAAATTTAAGTACTGCTTATCTTAATGCTAAAGATGAAAATGATTTTTCTATTGGTAGTAATGTTTTATGGCGCAAATTCCAACTTGGTTATATTTATGCTCATAATGATATTAAAGCTTACTATCACAAAAGCGGGAACAACAGTGGTCAAAATGACACCTATTTAACGCTCAATCCTGGTAAGTACAATATCAACACGGTATTTGCGTCTTATGAACTGCCTAATATTTTAGATATGGATAATTTTAAAACCTATTTAGGTGCTTATTATTCACGTATAGATGGTAAAGACGATATTAATGTACACAGCAGTGACAAAGATCGTTACGGCGCTCGAATCCGTTTTAAATATCTATTTTAACTTCATTTTTAGCACTTTTTGTTAGCGATTGATTTTATATAAAGACTTCAAGATACAGAGTATTGTGGCTAATTGAGGTCTTTATATTTTTATATAGTTTGCACAGTTGTAGGGATATAAAACATCAAATACCAGATAAGGAAAAAGCCTTAACTAACTTTTCAGCTGACCACTCTTTAATGTCTGAAACTTGCCCATCACCAATTTCAACTAAACGCAATTCTCCTACTGCGTTTTTGACTACATCAATAGAATAAAAGGGGGTATTTATATGCTGCACTACTTTTTTTACAAACTCAGGAACTTCATCATCCGCAGAGAATATTTTCTTATTTAAAACAAAATATCTACGTTCACTCTCATTAATAAATTCCTCAACATAGCGAAGACTTACACCACCTTCAATATTCCCTCTATACTGCGCAATAAGTTTTAGTATTTCTTTAATTTCATCTGCATTTTTAGCGATGGAACCTCTTGTGGTGGTTAAAGATTTTACATAGTCTTTTACAAAGTAAGCTGGCCATTGAAGTTGGTTAGTTAAGCTTTCAAAGTCAGTATCCATGGTTGTGATAACTGTTTTGGGTGTGAACTCTTTACATTTTTCATACCAACCCGCTATATGGTGGTTTTGGATATAATATTCAGGCGTTTCGAGCATTTGACCACCATGAGTATTAACAGCATCGTATAGTTGTTGATATTCGTCTTTATTTAGCATCCACCCACGCCAAATAACGGGAGAGTCTGATTTAAAAGGGTGTGAAAACTTATATTTACCTAATGCCATATCTTCTGATGAGAGTAACAAACAATGAATATTTAGCATTTGGGCGCAATGATATTCTTGTTCAAAAGCCTCATCGGGTTTTCCTGTTTTCGAATAGTCATCAGGGTAAATTATTTGCATAAGAAATTCCTTTTAATTAAATAGGTTTGATGAAGAACATCCTAACGCTTTATTTAACGACTTGAACCTTTTTTCTCTTAATTACATGTTCTCTTTTCTAAGTTGTGAGATCTCTCGATTTTTTGATCTTTTTCGACTAGGTATCTGATTTTACTCGTGCCATTGTTTTATTTCCTGCCATAATCGATTTAATGTTTACAGACACTTAACTAGCGTATTAAGTGCAAATGATATTTATTAGGAAATCATTCAATGCCTTTTTATATACAAAACAGTAATTCAAATAGTGACAAAACCGATAAGAAAAATAGAACCAAACCACTATTAATCGGCTTAGCCTTAATTCCTTCATTTGTCTTTGCTAATGATCTTTCTCAATTACCGCAAAAAGAACGCGTAACTTACTTTACGCAAGCTCAACAAGCAGGGAACACTGGTGTTGCAATTAAAACAAAGCCTGTTCTAGCAAGACCAGCCAAAGAAGGTGAGATCATTACAACGATAATTAAAGGTGAAGGTGTTGAAACAGTTTCAGAACCGGCAAAAGTAGGTGATTGGGTAGTGCAAAATATTTGTCCTGAAACGGGAAATGAAGAAATTTTGGTAAGAAAAAACAAATTTATTCAGCGTTATAGTGAAACAGATAAAAATCAAATCAATATAACGTCTTATCCTGATAATTATCAGCCTTTTATCCCCAAAGGTATCGAAATGAATTATTTCATTGTACCCGAATCTACACCAGCGTTTGCAATGAAGGCTCCTTGGGGAGAATTACAACGTTTTCAGTCGGGCGATGCTATTGTGCAATCCACAACAGATAGCCAAGATGTTTATCGTATTCAAAAGGCGGCATTTGAATGTACTTATACTATTCTTAAACCTGCCAAATTAGCGCAATAATATTGAATCTATCTATGCTGGATTGAATATTAACTTTATAATTCATGGTATTATAATTATACCCTTATCGAAGCTAAGGATATTAAATAGAGAGTAGGTTAAGAAAGTAGGTTAATAAAAGGTAGACGTAATTGGCTTGTTGTCCATTTGCTTTAATAGCTACATTTCGTTAACCTATCTCTATCAATTTCTTCAACTCATTAGGTAAAACCTATTGAACTGATAGCAGGAATGTATTAGCTATTCTCAAATGGAATAGGTACATTAGTCCCATACCAAACAGGAGGAAATACAATGTCTTTAATTAATACCCCAATCAAACCATTCAAAAACATGGCATTTAAAGACGGTCAATTCGTAGAAGTGACTGAAAAGGACGTCGAAGGCAAATGGAG
>JAEYFY010000073.1 GCA_023454395.1 Pseudomonadota bacterium | reverse complement strand
TAGACGATTTCCTGCTGTAATTTAAGTCAATACTCTATTTGAAATACCCTTTTAATTATTTAAAAGGGTATTTTCTTGTTTGCCCCATTTAATTAAACAAGCGTTTAATTTTAATATGTGCTGATGTAGTTTGTATTAGATGTGGGTAAGCAAAAATAAAAAATGTAATAACTGCGTTATTTATTTTTATTTATAATGAAAAAGGAGCTTTTATAGCTCCTTTTTTCTTTGATCCAATTAAACTAATATTATTAATTTTTATAATAACTTAAATACCAATCAACAAACTGTTTTACGCCATATTCTACTTCGGTATTCGGCGAGAAACCTATTGTCTCAAACAAGTCTTGGCAATCAGCACAAGTAGAAAGAACATCACCATCTTGCATTGGCATTAAATTCAATTTAGCTTTTATATTTAATGACTTTTCTATCGCTTCAATGAATGCCATCAATTTAGTTGGTTGCCCATTACCCACATTATAGATTTTATAAGGGGCAGAACTTGAAGACGTTTCACCTTTCTCTACTGTCCAGTTTTCATCTGCTTCTGGTATAACATTAACTAATCGAACAACAGATCCCACAATATCATCGACATAAGTGAAATCACGCGTCATATTTCCACTGTTATAAACATCAATAGGTTCGCCAGCTAGCATTGCCTTAGTAAATTTAAATAATGCCATATCAGGACGTCCCCAAGGACCATATACCGTGAAGAAACGTAATCCTGTTGTCGGTAATTGATATAAATGTGAATAGCTATGAGACATTAACTCATTGGCTTTCTTTGTTGCTGCATATAATGAAACTGGGTGATCAACACTATCTTCTGTTGAGAAAGGCTGTTTCTGATTTAAACCATAAACGGAGCTTGAAGAGGAATAGATAAGATGTCCGACTTTATTATGGCGACATCCTTCTAATATATTAATGTGACCAACAATATTCGCATCAATATATGCCATTGGGTTTTCAATTGAATAGCGAACACCCGGTTGGGCGGCTAAGTGAATAACTTGGTCAAATTGGTGTGATGCAAATAATTGAGCCACTTTTGCTGAGTCAACGATATCAAGTTTCTCAAAATGAAATTTTTCTAGCTGTTGTAATTTAGCTAATCGAGCTTCTTTTAATCGCACATCATAATAATCATTCAGGTTATCTATTCCGACAACATGATAACCCATTTCGATTAAACGCTGGCTCATATGATAGCCAATAAAACCCGCAGCACCTGTTACCAATATTTTCATATTATTACTCAAATAACCCAATAATTTATTTTTCATGTCAACGCTATCATGCTTAATATCACCTAGATTAAACATCATAACGCTTAACATAGTCATACATTACAGAATCAACATGGCTCAATGCTAAATGCATTGAGCCATACCTTAATCTCTTACAATCACTTTATCTAGCTTTTCCCGTAAAATATCCACCTATTATGCATCATTCATTTACGGAGGATATACAATGAGATTGACCATATAAATGATTATTAATCGGCTTTATTTCACTGTATCTTTAATGATTTTAGCCATTGTGCAAAGTCTTCACCGAACTCTTCGTGCTGTATTCCATACTCTACGAAGGCTTTCATATACCCTAATTTATTACCACAATCGTGGCTTTTCCCTTGTAGGTGATAAGCTTCAACAGCTTCTTTTTCAATCAGCATTGCAATCGCATCAGTTAACTGAATTTCATCTCCAGCGCCAGGTGCAGTTTTCGCTAATAGTGGCCAAATACTTTCAGATAACACATAACGCCCTACGATAGATAAATTCGAAGGTGCTTCTTCTTTCTTAGGTTTTTCAACAACACGAGTAATTGGTTTGCTATCTCCTGGGCATAAACTTTCGCCCATGCAATCAACAATACCATAATTAGAGACTTCATCTTCAGGAACAGGTTCAACAAGAATTTGACTTGCGCCTGAACGTTCAAAGTGAGAAAGCATTTCTTTTAAGTTAACTTTCGTTAAATCAGCGCTGTATCTATCTAAAATAACATCAGGCAGGATAACAGCGAAAGGTTCATCACCAATTAATGGCTTAGCACATAAAATGGCATGGCCTAATCCTTTTGCTATTCCCTGACGAGTTTGCATAATAGTGACATGGCTTGGACAAATGCCTTGTACTTCTTCTAATAACTGGCGTTTCACTCGTTTTTCTAAAATCGCTTCTAATTCAAAACTTGTATCAAAATGGTTTTCAATTGAATTTTTAGATGAGTGTGTAACAAGTACAATTTCATTAATGCCTGCTGCGATACATTCATTCACTACATATTGAATAAGAGGCTTATCAACCACAGGCAACATCTCTTTTGGAATTGCCTTGGTTGCAGGTAGCATTCTTGTTCCTAATCCAGCAACAGGGATAACCGCTTTTCTAACTTTACGCACTGCTGATGACATTATACTTCTCCTGCAATTCGTACCGTTCTACTTTCAAATATGAATGGGTACAATTAAAAAAATAATCGCCAGAGTATACCAGCTAATATCTAAGGATAAACAGAGCGCTACCCGTTAATTGAGATAGTTCTTCATTTATGTTTAATATATGCACGATATTCTATTTTTATTTAATCTACATTTAACTTTTATAGATAGGGGAAAACATTAATTTAATCTGATTTGTGTTATCCCAAATTTTACATTGCCAATTTGTTCCCTCGCATTTTACTTGGTTAATATATAAAAGTTGCAATGTACCTAAAGGGACACCGCTATTTAATTCAAATTTTTTACTTTCTGTTTTTATTTCAGCTCGTAATCCTGCTGATGCCAATAATATATTTTTTTTCTGCGTATGATAATATCCTAGCGTGATGGGAAATTGTCCTTTCACCCCAATCTCATTAAGCATTTTATTTAATTTATTCAACATATTATACATACTTGGCAAAGATCGTATTTTTTCTGATGACTTTAATACGTCATTAAAAACAACCCTTAAGAGTAAAGCGACCAAAAGCCCATTTTCATCATCTCTCGATATATCGACACAATAGAAAATAATTTGATCTTCGGATAAAGCCGCAATATCAAATAACAAACCCATTTTAGTGATATCATTTAATTGACGATAATTAACACAATATCCCGCAACAACCTGCTTAACTTGAGGTTGCATCTGTTTTATGAACGACTGAATATAATGGGTATCTTTTCGTAAGCTATTCCAAAGCGGTTCTAAATGTATACCTTCTATTAACACTGATTCAAAAAAGCCAGGGCATAATACTTCAATGACTTTTTGTTTTAATTTATCAAGATGTGTTATTGGCTTAAGAAAAATCTCTTGCGCCCCTAAACGCAACATATCATCTATTTCAGCCATATTATCTGTACATGAAATAGCAATAACAGGAATAGCCAATTTACGTTGTTCAAGATGACACAAAAAAGTGGGACCATTCATTACTGGCATACGAATATCACATAAAATAAGATCAGGAAGCAATCCCCCTTCTAATAAAGATAATGCTTGGCTACCGTTATCTGTTGTATAAACGCAAGCCTTCTCATGTGAGAAATATTCCGTCAGCATGGTGCGAAAAACGACCTCATCATCAATTATTAAAATTTTTTTACCCACTAAGGCTTTGTTCATTGGTGACTCCGGTAACTATCATTTCACATGCAGATTAATTAGCGCTACATTATTAGTTTAGTTCAACATTGACGTTAATTATTCCCAATCGTTACTTTTTTCAATCTATGGGTAATCGTCATACTGATAACGTGAATTAGGACATTATTTTGTCAAGTTTATGCCCCTGCAATAGTCAATTATTCTACTCTAATTGCTGTGAACCTTATCATTTAGGTCAAAAAAATGCGCCAACAGCTGAAGCATTGATGCGTTCGCGTTATAGCGCATTTGTTAAACATAATGCTGATTACTTAATAAAGACGTGGCATCCCTCTTGTCGTGTTGCTTCCTTGCATGATGAATTAGTTTCAGGCTTTCCCAATACACAATGGCTTGGTCTTAATGTTATCTCAGCACAAGCAAGCACAAATAAAAATGAGGCTTATGTTGAATTCTCGGCTTGCTTTATTGAAAGAAATGCCGATGATAAACAGTACTTACATGAACGCTCTCGTTTTCTAAAAATAGATGACTGTTGGTTTTATATTGACGGTGTGAAACCGAAAGTGGGACGAAACGATCCCTGCCCTTGTGGTTCAGGGCGTAAATACAAAAAATGTTGTGAAAATAACATCAAATAACTGCAAACACAGAAGTACAAGAAAGGATTTATCCATACATGCAACACCAAAATACACAAAAAAAAATACTACGTACTATTTGCCCTGATGCAAAAGGGCTTATCGCTAAAATCACAAATATTTGCTACAAACATCAGTTAAATATCGTTCAAAATAGTGAGTTTGTTGATCATCGTACAGGTCGCTTTTTTATGCGCACAGAGCTTGAAGGTATCTTTAATGATGAAACCTTTCTTGCCGATTTAGATGATGCCTTACCACAAGGCTCCAAGCGCGAACTAAACACCGCAGGCCGTCGTCGCATTGTTATTATGGTGACAAAAGAAGCACATTGCTTGGGTGACTTATTAATGAAAAGTGCATTTGGTGATTTGGATGTTGAAATTGCCGCAGTCATTGGTAATCACGATACGTTAAAACATTTAGTAGAACAATTTGATATTCCTTTCCATCTTGTTAGCCATGAAGGCTTAACCCGTGATCAGCATGATGAAAAGTTAATTGCACAAATTAATCAATACAAACCTGATTATGTGGTACTCGCAAAATACATGCGTGTATTAACACCGGCATTTGTACAGAACTTCCCAAATCAAATTATCAATATTCACCACTCTTTCTTACCTGCCTTTATTGGCGCTCGTCCTTACCATCAGGCTTATGAGCGTGGTGTTAAAATTATTGGTGCAACAGCACACTACGTAAATGATAATTTGGATGAAGGTCCTATCATCACTCAAAATGTGATTAATGTTGACCATACGTTTTCTGCTGAAGATATGATGAGAGCGGGTCGAGATGTTGAAAAGAATGTTCTTAGCCATGCTTTATATTGGGTGCTTTCACAACGTGTCTTCGTTTATGGTAACAGAACAATCATTTTATAAGTTTTTTGTTACTCATAACGCAAACCGTGTGGCTATTTAAAGGTAAACCGCGATATATTGCATATCGCGGTTTATTTTTTATCTCTTATTAATAGAGATGATATTGCTTAAAATCAATACGATAGCGCATAAAGCTTGAACGATACGCACAATTTTACAGCAGTCAGTCTATTTTTAGTAAAATAGCGCTTTACAGATCTCAGGTATTTGGTATTATTGCGCCCGCTATCACGGACAGCAGAACAATTTAATGTTGGTGGGATACCCAAGCGGCCAAAGGGAGCAGACTGTAAATCTGCCGTCACAGACTTCGAAGGTTCGAATCCTTCTCCCACCACCATCTCCTCTTAGCGTCACTCCAAAAATTCCTTTTATTCCATTTTATCAATCAGATCCAGAAATCGATTCAATACACTTGAATGATACTTAGATTTATAGATATAACAGCTATATCGTATTTCAGGTTGAGTTAATGGTATAAAGCATAAGTCTGCTTCATACTCACTTTTCAATGGGCTTTCATCTGTTAGTAAAAGAGAATGATGCGTTTGAATAAAACGTAAACAGCAATTAAGATCATCCATTATTCTGACACACACGGTTTTTCCTCTATCCCCGATTTCACTCTCTAATTTTTTTATCTTAGCTGTTTTGTATAATGCCGGATCACATAACCAAATATTTTCACTTAAAAGCCTATCAATATTATTATTCACACTATTCACGAGTGTTTTTTGGCAACAAATACCCAAGTGTTTATTTTCTATTTTATGAAGAAGACTAAATTTCTCACTAATAATTTTTTCAGAACTTAATATTAATGTATTACCATCATAGTCGGGTATTTCTTCAAAGTTCTCTCTTGAAAATCGCATTATATTTATATGGGAATAATTTTTATTTGCTGCTTGATAAAACTGAGTTAAATACTGACTTTTTCCCCAATCATAATAAACATGAATGCTATTATTTATAATCCCCGATATATGTTTTTTAGTTATCTCTTTTTCCTGAAGATAGAGCGATTTCAAATCATTATAAAGCTCTAAACCTTCTTGAGTTAAACTCATACCAAACTTCTCTCGCTTAAATAAACGCTTTCCTAACACGGCTTCAAAGTCTTTGATAGATTTAGCCACGGGAGGCGTTGTGCGGTTCATTACCCGCGCTGCTTTACTTAACGAGCCATTTTCGACTACGGCCATAAAGGCTTCTAACTTACGAGAAAAAAACATAATTCACCATTCCTTTGCTGTGTAGAATAAAATAATTTTATTGATTCATTTAATGTAAATAAAATAGTGATTAATTAATTTAAAAATTAACTTTATATAAAAGTAGTTTTATATAAATATTCTTTTACCTCCTTTTAATGAATACAATTTATAACTACAATATTATTTTTATTATGTCATCATTCTTCACATATAAAGAATAATAATACTTATATTCTTCTATCAAAGATTAGTTTATGTTTCTAGTTTGTTTAATTAATATTTTTTGTTATACAATTAATTATTTTTATTAAATTAGCACACTCTATTTAATGGCTTTTATTTTTATCTAATTTTATCTTTCTCTTGATAAGCTGTGCCATCATTTCTGTGATTTGCTTACATTAATTTTGCGATCCTGCTAGTATAAGACATCCTATTATTCAATATATAAATGGTTACAGTCACATGAAATTTGTCTCTTTCAATATTAACGGTTTACGCGCTCGTCCTCACCAACTTGAAGCTATCATAGAAAAACACCAGCCAGATGTTATTGGGCTTCAAGAAACGAAAGTTCATGATGATATGTTTCCATTAGATACTGTGGGTGCCTTGGGTTACCATGTTTTCTATCATGGTCAAAAAGGGCATTATGGGGTTGCCTTACTCACAAAAGAAAAACCTGTCGCAGTACGTAAAGGCTTTCCTGGTGATGAGGATGATGCTCAACGTCGAATGATAATGGCAGATATCGAAACACCAGCAGGCTTATTAACCGTTATGAATGGTTATTTTCCTCAAGGTGAAAGCCGTGATCATGAAACTAAATTTCCAGCCAAAGAAAAATTCTATGCTGATCTGCAAAATTATCTAACCACCAGCTTACAACCGACCTCTCCAGTACTGATTATGGGTGATTTAAATATTAGCCCAACAGATAAAGATATTGGTATTGGCGAAAATAATATGAAACGTTGGTTAAAAACAGGTAAGTGTTCTTTCCTACCCGAAGAGCGGGAATGGCTAGCAACTTTAATGGGTTGGGGATTAACGGATACCTTCCGCCAACAACACCCTGAAGCGAGTGATCAATTCTCGTGGTTTGACTATCGTTCTAAAGGTTTCGATGATAACCGAGGCTTACGCATTGACTTACTTTTAGCAAGTCGCTGCTTAGCGGATAATTGTATTTCAACAGGAATTGATTACGAGATCCGTGGAATGGAAAAACCCTCTGATCACGCACCAGTTTGGGCTGAATTTAAAATCTAATCAGATAAAATTTTAATTCAATAAAAGCACTTCCCTAAATAATAGAGGAAGTGCTTTTTATTGGAGCTTAATTATCCGTCGTTGTTTCTTTACTCTGCGCTTTATTTTTTGTAGTGCTTGTTTTGTTACTTCCTTTAGTTGCTGTTTTGCGCTTTTTATTATGCGCAGGTGCGGGAAGATTTCTAAAAGCTTGAATATTCGGACGACGTTTCGCTTGAGTAATCAACTCTATCAAGGTGTTATTTAATGGCATCATAAAATCTTGATATTTAAATTGCTTCTCACTAATTTGCGTGAGTATCGATTCCCAATGTGCAGTCATATCCGGTAAAGTTGCCATATCTGGCAATACATGAATTAATGCTCTACCGGCTGGCGTTGAATTAATGGCTCGCCCTTTCTTTTGCAAAAAGCCACGCTTAAATAACAGCTCAATAATTCCCGCTCTTGTCGCTTCAGTACCTAATCCATCCGTTGCTCTTAGGATTTTCTTAAGTTCTTTATCTTGAACAAAGCGTGCAATTCCGGTCATAGCAGAAAGCAATGTTGCATCAGTAAAAGGTCTTGGAGGCTGCGTTTGCTTTTCAACAATCTCGCCCTTTTCACACAGTAATTCATCGCCCTTCGCCACTATTGGCAATGCAGAACCGTCATTTTCATCATCTTGTTCTTTCGCACCTAATAATATTCGCCATCCTGCTTGCGCTAAAAAACGCGCTTTAGCAATAAACTTGCCATTCTCAATATCAAGCTCAATAACGCATTTACGATAAACAGCATCAGGCATAAATTGCATTAGATATTGGCGCGCCACGAGATAATAAATATTTTTCTCATTTTCACTTAATGAGATATTACCCGTTTTTGCCGTTGGAATAATCGCATGGTGAGCATCAACTTTTTTGTCATCCCAACAACGATTCTTTTTATAAATATCGAGAGTATCTTGCGGCAATAGGCTTGCATCATGTGTGCTAATCGCATTAATAACGGCATGACGACCCGCAAAATGTTCATCAGGTAGATAACGGCTGTCAGAACGAGGATAAGTGATTAGTTTATGCGTTTCATATAGGCGCTGGCACGTATCTAAAACTTGTTGTGCGCTTAAACCAAAGCGTTTTGCCGCTTCAATTTGTAATGCGGAAAGTGAAAACGGAAGTGGTGCTATTTCAGATTCTTGCTTATCTTGATAATCCGTTACATTCGCAGGTTTGTCTTTAATTCTCTCAACAACATGCTCTGCAAGCTTACGATGTAATAATCGCCCTTCTTCATCTTGCCAAGGTTCACAATGTTCACTTGGTTGCCAAATCGCGGTAAAACGTTCATCAGCAGGTGTGACAACATGTGCTTTCACTTCAAAGAAATCTTTAGGCACGAAGTTTTCAATTTCTTCATCACGACGAACCACTAAGCCTAATACTGGCGTTTGTACTCGCCCGACTGATAATACACCTTGGTAGCCATTGCGTTGACCTAAAAGCGTATAAGCTCGAGTCATGTTAATACCATAAAGCCAGTCTGCTCTTGCTCGCGCCAAAGCAGATACGCACAATGGGACAAATTCATGGTTATAACGTAGCTTATCAATAGCTCGCGTCACTGCGGCTGGGTTTAAGTCATTAATTAAGCAACGACGCGCCTGTTTTCTTTGCTCTTCACTGATATTTAAATAGTTAAGCACTTCATCGACTAAGAGCTGACCTTCACGATCGGGGTCCCCCGCGTGGATCACTTCTTTTGCCTGCTTAAGTAGTGTTTTGATGGTTTCTAGTTGCTTTTTAACATCAGCTCGGGGCTTGAGTTGCCATTTTTCAGGAATAATGGGCAAATCATCTAACGACCAGCGGGCGTACCGCGGGTCGTATGCATCCGGCTCAGCTTGTTCAAGTAAGTGACCAACACACCACGTCACATACTGGTTATCACCACAAAGAATAAAGCCATCGCCCCGTTTATGGGGCTTTGGCAATACGTCAGCAATAGCGCGAGCAAGGCTGGGTTTTTCTGCAATAAATAATCTCATTACGTTAGTTAGTCACTTCAATCAACGCTTTTCCAGCTACTGGCGTAGTTAGCTCACCAATAGACGTTAATTCAATATCAAAACGTGAAGCAACTTCTTTCACTTGTTCAACCGCTTCAGGCAATACGGCTAATAATAAGCCACCTGATGTTTGTGGATCACAGAGTAATTTACGTTGCATTTCAGTGATCTCACCAATTAAATGACCATAACTTTCAAAGTTACGACCGGTACCACCAGGAACACAGCCTTGTTCAATATAAGACTCTACTTCTGGCAATCTTGGGACTTGTGAGAAATGAATAGTGGCTTGTACACCTGAGCCATCACAGATTTCGCTTAAATGCCCTAATAAACCGAATCCTGTAACGTCTGTCATTGCAGTGACGCCTTCGATATCAGAAAAATCAGAACCAGCTTTATTCATACGGCACATAATTTCTGTCGCTAAACCTTGGTGTTCTGGTTTTAGCAGACCTTTTTTCTCAGCCGTTGTTAATACACCAATACCCAAAGGTTTAGTTAAAAAGAGCTGACACCCTGCTTTAGCTTCACTGTTTTTCTTTACTTTGCTTACAGGCACAACACCGGTTACGGCAAGACCAAAAATAGGTTCTGGCGCATCAATTGAGTGACCACCAGCCAGTGAAATGCCAGCTTCTTGGCAAGCTGCTCGACCACCTTCAATGACTTCACGCGCAATTTCTGGTGCCAGTTTATTAATAGGCCAGCCTAAAATAGCGATTGCCATAATAGGTTTTCCACCCATTGCAAAAATATCGCTAATTGCATTCGTTGCAGCGATACGTCCAAAATCATAAGGATTATCAACGATTGGCATAAAGAAATCAGTGGTGCTGATAATACCTGTACCATTTCCTAAATCATAAACAGCAGCATCATCTTTGGTTTCATTGCCTACGAGTAGGTGAGGATCATGAAATTTAGCTTGTTCGCTATGTAAAATGGTTTCTAAAACTTTTGGCGAAATTTTACAACCACAACCTGCACCATGACTGTATTGTGTTAAACGAATTGCTTCAGACATAACATGCCATCCTTTTTAAAAATAAGTCACAAAATCAGTTAAGTCAGCAGGAGAAACCGTCATTGGCG
>JAEYFY010000391.1 GCA_023454395.1 Pseudomonadota bacterium | reverse complement strand
TTTTTCAGCAAGCCGAGCAATTAGCGGCATTTTAAGGGTATTTTTCTATGAGTAAGTTTATTGGTTCACTTGAAAAGGTACTCCTTCCTTTTGCGGTTAAAATTGGAAAGCAACCTCACGTTAATGCAATTAAAAATGGCTTTATTCGTTTAATGCCATTAACCCTTGCAGGGGCAATGTTTGTACTTATCAATAACGTTTTTCTTAGTTTTGGTGATGGCTCCTTCTTTTATTCTTTAGGTATCCGCCTTGATGCATCCACAATAGAAACACTCAATGGTTTTAAAGCCATAGGGGGGAATGTCTATAACGGTACATTGGGCATAATGTCGTTGATGGCACCGTTCTTTATCGGGATGGCATTAGCCGAAGAGCGTAAAGTTGACCCGATTGCGGCAGGCTTACTCTCTATTGCGGCCTTTATGACAGTAACACCTTATAACGCAGCGGGTGCTTATGCAGTCGGCGCGAATTGGCTAGGCGGGGCAAATATTATTTCAGGTATCATTATTGGTCTTGTTGTAGCTGAAATGTTTACCTTTATTGTGCGTCGCAACTGGGTTATCCGTTTACCAGATAGCGTGCCAGCTTCTGTTTCGCGTTCATTCTCTGCATTAATTCCGGGCTTTATTATCTTATCAGTGATGGGGATTGTTTCGTGGGGATTAGCGACGTATGAAACGAACTTCCATCAAATTATTTTAGATTCTATCTCAACACCATTAGCATCAATGGGATCTGTGGTTGGTTGGGCTTACGTTATCTTCACTTCTCTACTGTGGTTCTTTGGTATTCATGGTTCACTCGCCCTTGCTGCACTTGATAGCGGTATTATGACGCCTTGGGCGTTAGAGAACGTCTCAATTTATACAGAATACGGTTCAGTGGAAGCGGCACTCGCAGCGGGTAAAACATTCCATCTCTGGGCGAAACCAATGTTAGATTCCTTTATCTTCTTAGGAGGTACAGGGGCAACACTGGGACTTATTCTGGCTATCTTTATCGCATCTCGTCGCGCTGATCATCGCCAAGTGGCAAAACTGGCATTACCAGCAGGTTTATTCCAAATTAATGAACCGATTATTTTTGGTCTACCTGTCATTATGAATCCAGTGATGTTTATTCCATTTATTCTTATTCAGCCTATTCTTGCTGCAATTACGGTGACGGCTTATTACTTAGGGATAATCCCACCAGTAACAAATATTGCACCGTGGACAATGCCAACTGGGCTAGGTGCCTTCTTTAATACCAACGGTAGTATTGCGGCACTGTTATTGGCACTGTTTAACTTGGGTGTTGCCACACTGATTTATCTTCCTTTCGTGATTATTTCAAATAAAGCGCAAACTGAAATTGAAAAAGAAGAAAGTGAAGAAGATATTGCTAATGCGTTGAAATTTTAAGTGATAGAAAACACAAGTGCAGAGGCTTCTCTGCACTTGCCAGTGTCAAAGAGGGAATATGATGTTAGATATTGAAAATGCTGTTGATAGCAGTGCAACCGATGATGAATTTGAAGAGATCATTATGGGGCTTATCATTAATTCAGGCCAAGCGCGTAGTGTGGCTTATGGTGCATTAAAAAAAGCCAAAGAAGGTGATTTTGATGGCGCGAGAAAATTAATGGAACAATCTCGCGAAGCATTAAATGAAGCACATAAAATACAGACTCGTTTAATTGGTGATGACCAAGGTGTAGGAAAAACGAAAGTCAGTTTGGTATTAGTTCACGCACAAGATCATTTAATGACCTCGATGTTAGCCAGAGAGTTAGTGACAGAATTAATCGAGTTACATGAGAAGATAAAATAAGATGAATACCGTGGTGGAGTCATTGAAAGCGCAAAGCGAAATACGCATGGTCTATGAAGATCAGCTATTTAATGGCAAAAACTTTCATGTCTTTATTTATAATAAAACAGAAAGTGTCAGTGGATTGCATCAGCATGATTATTATGAATTCACCATCGTATTAACAGGGCGTTATTATCAAGAGATTAATGGTAAAAAGATTTTATTAGAACGGGGTGACTTTGTTTTTATCCCCATAGGTTCTCATCATCAAAGTTTTTATGATTTTGGTGCAACTCGCATTTTAAATGTGGGAATTAGCAAAGCCTTTTTTGATAAACATTATCTCTCGTTATTGCCTTCTTATTTTATTGCTTCACAAGTTTATGAATTGAAAAATGAGTTTCTGTCCTATATTGAATCGGTTATTGGCTCCCTGAACTTCCGCCATACTGAATTTAATGAATTTATTGAAATTGTCACCTTTAATGTGGTGAATAGATTACGACACCATCGAGAAAATAGAACACAAGACGATATTCCCTTATGGCTGAAAGACACTGTAAGCGAGATGCATGACAAACAAAAATTTGGTGAAAATGCATTGGTTAATATGGTGATGTTATCCGGGAAATCACAAGAATATTTAACCCGAGCAACTCGGCGTTATTACGATAAAACACCGATGCAAATTATTCATGATATTCGAATTAATTTTGCGAAAAAACAATTGGAAATTACAAACTATTCGATAACAGATATTGCTTTTGATGCGGGTTACAGCAGTCCAAGTTTATTTATTAAGACATTTAAGAAAATAACTTCGCTGACACCAAATAGTTATCGGAAAAATTTATACAGTATTAAAGAAACAAACTAATTCATTATTAAGCGTAAGAAATTAATCAACAATAAAGATTAATTTTATTAAAAATAGAGAGAAAGAAGAAAATAAGTTTATTTTCTTCGTGGCTCTTTACGCCTTAATTTCGCCATTAATACACAAATAACAGCACTATTACGCTGTATGGGAGTATTTTATGAGTCATAAATTAAAAGTAGTTACCATTGGTGGTGGAAGCAGTTATACGCCTGAATTATTAGAAGGTTTTATTAAGCGTTATCATGAACTACCGATCACTGAATTATGGTTAGTGGATGTTGAAGAAGGGAAAGAGAAGCTCGATATTATTTTTGAGCTTTGCCAACGCATGGTAAAAAAGGCGGGTATTCCTTTAACCCTTTATAAAACTCTGGATCGCCGTGAAGCATTAAAAGAGGCTGACTTTGTCACAACACAATTGCGTGTTGGTCAATTGAAAGCAAGGGAACTTGATGAATCTATTCCTTTAAGTCATGGTTATTTAGGACAAGAAACCAATGGCGCTGGTGGGCTATTTAAAGGCTTACGTACTATCCCTGTTATTTTCGATATTATTAAGGATGTTGAAGAAATTTGCCCTGATGCGTGGATCATCAATTTTACCAATCCAGCAGGCATGGTAACAGAAGCCGTTTATCGCCATACCAATTTTAAGAAGTTTATTGGGGTTTGTAATATTCCAATCGGCATGAAGATGTTTATTACCGATGTTTTGAAATTAACGGATAAAGATGAACTCTCTATTGATTTATTTGGCTTAAATCATATGGTGTTTATTAAAGACGTTATTGTAAATGGTCAATCCCGTTTTCCTGAATTATTAGATGGTGTGGCTTCAGGAACATTAACCGCTGGCTCTGTGAAAAATATTTTTGACCTGCCCTTTAGTGAAGGGTTGATCCGCTCTCTTAATATGTTGCCGTGCTCTTATTTACTGTATTACTTTAAGCAAAAAGAGATGTTAGCTATTGAAATGGGCGAATACTATAAAGGTGGCGCTCGCGCTAAAGTAGTACAAAAAGTCGAAAAGCAATTATTTGAATTGTATAAAGATCCTGATTTAAATATCAAACCGAAAGAGTTGGAATTACGTGGTGGGGCTTATTATTCTGATGCCGCCTGTGAAGTGATTAATGCTATTTATAATGATAAACAAGCTGAACATTATGTGAATATTCCTCACCATGGTCATATCGATAATATTCCAGCAGATTGGTCAATTGAAGTGACCGCTATTTTAGGGCGTGATGGTGCTAAACCTCATCCTCGTTTAACGCATTTTGATGAAAAAGTAATGGGATTAATTCATACCATCAAAGGCTTTGAAATTGCGGCCAGCAAAGCGGCTATTAGTGGCGAATTAAATGATGCTTTATTAGCGATGAACTTAACACCGTTAGTACTTTCAGATAAAGATGCAGAAGTACTTACGCGTGAAATGTTATTAGCACATAAAGCACATCTACCTAATTTTGCTAAAGCAATTGCTGAATTAGAAAAAGCTTCTCATTAATTGTCGGTAGATAAAAATAAGTCATAAGGAGACAGAATGGCTGGTTTATTAATTGTGAATGCGGATGACTTTGGGCTGAGTAAAGGTCAAAACTACGGTATTGCAGAGTGTTTTCGTTATGGTGTAGTTAGCTCAACAACCGCACTCGTCAATGCTGAAGGAATTAAACACGCAGCACAATTGCGTCATGAGTTGCCTGGATTAGGTGTAGGGCTTCATTTTACGTTGACGATGGGTAAACCGCTGTCTCCTTTACCTTCTTTAACTCGTGAAGGTGTACTAGGAAAATGGGTATGGCAAATGGCAGAAGAGGGCAATTTACCGCTTGATGAAATACGTGTAGAGCTTCACGCACAATATCAACGTTTTATTGAGATCTTTGGTTGTGCGCCAGACCATATTGATAGCCACCATCATGTGCATATGTTTAAACAAATTTTTCCTATTGTGGCGGAGTTTGCCAAAGAAAAATCGCTACCAATGCGCGTTGATAGACCGTTAGCGCAAAAAGAGGGCATTGATACTCAAGGCGTGATAAGTAGTGATGGTTTTGATAGTCAATTTTATGGCGATGAAATCACTCAAGCATTGTTTTTAAAGGTGCTTGATGAATCGAGAGCGCGTCATGAGCATTCTATTGAAGTGATGACACATCCTGCTTTTGTGGATAATCCTCTGCGCGCAAGTGGTTATTGCTTTCAGCGCTTAACGGAGCTTGAGGTATTAACAGATACCACGTTAAAACAAGCGATTGTGGAACGAGGTTATCAGCTAGGCACTTACCAAGATTTAATAAAATGATTTAGAAAGTCGTTTAGACAATCGGTGTCTGTGTTATTCCCTAGTGTGGGTCTTTTGCATTATTTTGCCTCTGTTTTTATAAAGCAGAGGCATTTTTGTTTTTAAGTGTTTTTATTAAGTAATAATAATTTAATTAAAAACGATAACCAATATTAGCCACGAAGCCATCTAAAACAATGCGATTATCGGTATCTTTAAATTTAAAACGGCTATTTTCATAACCAAGAGAAATAGAAATCATTTCTGCTGGATTGATGATTAAACCTGCGCCCCAACTAAATGCATTTTTCTTTGATTTTTTTAATTCTGAATTTTCAGATTTAAATTGAATTTGGCTCATACCTGCGGTGCCATAAACACTAATAAAATCATTTAAACGGATTGTTGGACCAGCCATAACAGAGTAATAACGTGCATGAACATCTTTAAAAAAAGTATTAACAGATTTGTTTAAATCATATTCATTTTGCGCGTAAGTCGTTGTTGCTAAAATACCAAATTGTGAATTAATTTCTTGACGAATAGAAAAAACACCACCATGAATTGGGTTTTGACCTGCCATTTTGACTTGTGCATAACCTGCTGAAAGTGTGGTTTTATCTAATTTAAAATCGTTTTGTGCATAGACAGAAGACGTCGCCAATAAACCAGTAATAAATAAAGTTGATAGTAATTTTGTTTTCATTAGTTATATCCCATAATTTAAATAATAAGAATGTATTATTAAGCAATGGAATTATAATGATGAGTCTATTTTTAATGGAATAAAAAATAGCACGTAAATTTAAATAGGGTTGTTTTATTAAAGAGGGATATTAATTATTATCAATGTTATATAAATAATATTTGGGTAATATAATTTACTATAATGATAAATAAAAAATAATAATGAAAATAAAATAAAAAGCTCTCTAAATAATAATAGAGAGCTTTTTTAGGTTTATTTAAGACCTAAATCGCTTTGTAGGCTAATGACCTGATTTTGTAAGTTCTCTAACTCAAGTTGTTTTTCCATCACTGATTTTGATGGATTGTTTTGTGCCGCTTTCATTTGTTTATCAATTTCATTGATCTGCTTTTGAATATCATTTTGCCCTTTGGTTTTTTGGCGAATTTGATTTAACAGATTGGTCATGGATTGATTTAATGCGCGTTGGTTTGCTTGTTGAGTTTTGAGGCTCGCATTGGTTTGTTGCTTTTCTTTTTCAATGGCAGCTAAAACCGCTTTAAATTCTTTATTTAATGCTTGTTCGTTGCCTAGAATCGCTTTTTTCTGCTCAATACGGTTATCGTAAGTCCCTGAGTAATTACAATTAAATTTTGTGATAATGCTGACATCACCCGTTGTTGGATCACAATCCGCCGGATTAGTCACACATCCACTTAAAAGTAAGGTCATCCCTACAAGGGAGAGTGGTAAAAATTTCATTATCATCCTTTTTAACGTTAACTAAGTTTTATTGCTGTACGTTGGGTATAAAGACTATCAAGTTCTTCTTGTAAAGAAGTCACTTGTTGCTTCATCCCATTAATTTGTTTATCAAGCTGTGCTGTCTTTAAGCCATCTTGACGACTTTGAGCCGCGATATCACGCCATTCACTTTCACGTTTTTTCATATCCGCTAAACGAGAACGAAGTGCTGCGATATTGGCATCAATACCTTTTAATTGTTTTTCAGCAGCGGCTTTATTGAGGCGTTGTTGTTTCATATCTTGCTCAATTTTTGCCAACGCTTTTTTATCGTCGTTGATGACGGCTCTTGCGGTATTTGAGGCACTTTGTAGGCGCTGATTCTCTTTTTTCACATCCTCTATCATGGAGTTGAGCATTTCTTCTTTCGAGGCGTAATTTTGACGCTTGTTGTCTAAATAGGCATTTGCACCAATACCGATACCACAACCCGCAACAGCAGCAATAAGCATACATGCGCCTTTATTGCTGGAATTTGAGACTAAACAGCCTAATGCACCAATAGCGGCACCCCCCGCACAAGCCCCAATCCCCGATTTACTGAAAAACTCCATATCACTGTTATTTTTCAATCGAGGATCAGTACCGCTATTACTTTGACACCCTGATAAAGCAAGTACGGCACTAATACCAAGTACTGCCATAAGTTGTTTGTTCATACCACACCTATTATCCCAAGTCTCTGTTATTGTTTTTTGCACGCTTCAAGCCATTCATTCCGTGAAACTTTACCGTTAGCCCAATATCCTTGGAGTCCCTGCATATATGTTGAAAGGTACGTATTTAAATTTGATTTTCCTCTGGCTTCCATCAATTGGCGTACAACGTCAATTTGTGGTTTCACCAAAGAAGCATCATACGTTGTTGCCATATCCACTAATGTGTCTGCGTAATAACTCACGACAAAATCAAGGGTTTTCTTATGTTCGTTAACTTGCTCTTGACGTCGTTCGCAAGTGGCATCTTTTGCGCCCGCAGGACAATTTTTCTCATGTAATGCGATTAATCGATCATAGAATTCGCCATCATCTTTTAATTTGGTACATAGAAAAGCACCTAATTGCAATGAAGTACGGATAGCTTGATCGCGTTGCTCATCACGCAGCTGTGCATTTGCTCGTAATGTATTTTTTAATTCAGCTAACTGTTTTTTCAGCGCTTCATCTTGTACTTGAGTGGAGAGTGTATTCAGGCTATTAATGGAATTATCGCTATTGTTTTTTGAGTTATTATTTGCAGGTTTCTCATTACCTAATTGTTGCCACTCTTTTTCTATCTCTTTGATTTTGTCGCGTGAGGTTAATGCTGGTGCGACAATCGCTAAACGAAAGCCCGTGTATTTATTTTTATTTGCACCGGTATTGGTGTAATAAGGCTCTTCTTGACGCCATGAACTGCGCATATCGCTTTCTGGGGTGAGATAACTGCCCCCGCGCACAATAAAGCCACCCGCTTGTCCATGTAAGCGGTCGAGTTTATTTAATCTAAAAGGCTCAAACATCATTTCAGCGACATTCCCTAACATGTCATGTAAGCCTAATGGATTAGGTGATAACAAACCGGTTAACTGTAATGAACCATTAGCAGATTGACTGCCCGCAGACCAAATATAGTTTTTGGTGCCTTCAGGCATTGGGAAGCGCATATCGCGAAATTCTGAGGCTGAGACTTTTAAACCACCGCGCGCTGCAAATTCCCACTCAGTTTCTGTCGGTAATCGTGCAAAACCTTTTGCACCATCTTCAACAGGCAGTGCTTCGGGATGTTTACTTCTTAACCATTGGTTATATTGATCTGCAAATTGCATTGCTTCATACCAACTGATATTCACTTTTGGTAAACGTAATTTATTTGAAGCAACAGGGCACTCTTTGCCGTTAATCACGCTCTGCATGGCGTTATATTGCAAATCGGTAACGGGGTATTTCGCCATAAGATAATAACGGCCTTTCTCTTTACCTTTTAATGGAAAGCTACCTGCAATATGTTCTGCTCGTGATTGTTCTAAATAGCCCCATTCATCGCCTTCTTGCCCTAATGTCACGCTGTAGTCTTGTAATGGCTGGCTTAAGGGGATGGTGACTTGGCGAAAGACCATTGAACCTTCACAAGGGAAAGGCAAGATCACATCATCAGGCAACGCTTTTGGGTTAACGAATTTATCGTCCCATTTGGCAGATGCGGTAAAACTGCTAGATAACAGCGCGAATGATAAAGTTAGAAGCGATAAATTAAATTTCACGTAAGCTCTCCGCAGGTTCAATCGAAACGGCACGTAATGCGCCAATACTT